>JBBQIF010000365.1:0-3365 GCA_038324665.1 Bacteroidia bacterium | reverse complement strand
AACACGAGATACATCATGTTAATCATTTTCTGCCGCGGGGATAATTTACCACTTGCCATTTTTTTGGTTCTCCTTTCTTAAGTTAATTAAAAATAACAAATTAGTTCTTTGCACCACCCATTGCACTCAACATATTACCATATACAGAGTTTAGGCTGCCTAGGTTTTTATTTAATTTATCAAGGTTTGCATTAAATGATGCACTTTCATTAACTGAAGCTGATAAATTATTTGACATGGTAGATAATCCACCTGCGAAACTTGACATAGAAGTACTCATTTCGGCTGAAGAATTACCTATTGACTCGATTGCCTTAGAAGCTTTGCTTAAATTGGTATTTAAACTTGCACTTTCACTGGCTGAAGATGTAAGGTTATTCACCATGCTTGTTAATCCTCCTGAAAATGAGGACATTGAAGTGCTAATTTCGTTTGAAGATGCACCGATTGACTCAATCGCTTTAGAAGCTTTGCTTATGTTAGCTGTGTACTCATTGGTGGCAACTGTAGCACCGCTGATTGAAGACATTTCTTTTACATTGTCGCTTAGTGATTTTAAACCATTGCCAAGACTTCCAATCAATTCAGGGCCAACTTTAGCTTCTGCTAACATTTTATCCAACTGCTGGGAGATAGTTCCCTGGTTTTTGTTTTTCTTTTCTGTTGGATCCATGCCAGCCAATTCAGGGTAAACCAAACTCCAGTCATATTCTGCATGAATGGGTTCAAATACAGAAAAGAAGAAAATAATCGCCTCTGTACCTAAGCCTGCTATAAGCATAGCATCGGCATAAGGCCAGTGCATAATTTTAAATAGGGCTCCTATGATTACTACTGAAGCTCCCCATCCGTAAATGTAAGCCATCATTTTTTTGAATCCTTTGCTTTCGAAAACGCTGTTACTACTCATGATTTGTTTGTTTGTTTTTTAGGTTAATGTTAATTGTTGAATATTTTATTTTTTATAGCATAAATGCTACTTCGTTGTGTTACTAGTATTTTTAATTTTGTCAATAATGACTTTTATTTTCTGTCTTTGTTGGAACGCCCTATATAGTTCTGTATGCATCGGAAACCCACATAACTTTTTGAAGTATCTTGATACTCATAAGTTCTGCTTCCATTTTGGATAAAGTAGGCTATGTCTTTCCAACTGCCCCCTTTAATTACCTTGCGCTTCATGGTGATATTTGTGGCTGCGGCTTCAGCACCAGTCTCTTTTACATTTATCCTGTAATCCGGATTTAGATCATGAGAGAACACATGTGTTTGCTCACTCCATGCATTAACAGTCCATTCCGCAACATTGCCGGCCATATTATATAAACCGTAGTCATTAGGAAAATAGCTGTCAACCCTTACCGGATACATACCGCCATCAGCACCATAGTTACCCCTTAAAGGTTTGAAGTTAGCTAACATACAGCCTTTGCTATTCCTAGTATACGGACCGCCCCAAGGGTAATTGTTACCTATCCTGCCACCACGCGCAGCATATTCCCATTCATATTCGGTAGGCAACCTGAAGTCTTCTGTTACAGGCTCATCATAAGATTCCCAGTAGGTATTCTTATAAATTGTTCTCCATACTGCGAATGCCTGTGCCTGGTGCCAGTTAACACCAACTACTGGATAATCATCGTATTTAACGTGATTATAGTAATGGCGTGCCATAGGGTCATTATAGGAATAAGTGAAATCCCTTACCCAGCATAAAGTATCGGGGTAAACAAGGGTATTCTCATTTTTAATATATTTTCTACGGTTTTTAACCCTTCCTTCCTTATACTTGTCCTGATTTTCTGGATCATTGGCTGCATAAACATAGTCAAACCATTGGTAAGAATAGTTAAGCTGGTTAACATCAATTTGCTTTTTGCCTCTGAAACGCTCATCGGCACTGTAATACAATGGTTCAAGCTGATCCTTATTCTCTTGGGTAGACCAATCGGGCGTTTCATCATAATTAATAAAACCCATGCCTGTGTTCACATTTTGATCTCCAGTATAATCATCAGGGAATGGAATAAAATAAGTTTCATTGGCAGACATCACTCTTTTAATAGAGTCGATAACGTAATTTACAAACTGTCGGTATTCATTATTAGTAACTTCCGTTTCATCCATCCAAAATGCAACAATACTCACCTGTTTGTTAGGTGCCAAAAATGACTGGAATACATCCTGATCGCTTTGGCCGGAGTGATAAGTGCCGGATGGAATATAAACTGTGCCAAAAGGTTGTGGGTGAAACCAAAGTCCGCGACCCTGAACGCCAATCAAATCTCCTGTGTTCTTGGGTCCGCAACCAGCAAATGTAAAGATGCCAAAAGCTAAAAGGATTCTTGCGAATCCAAAGGCTTTTTGCCATTTGCCTTGTGTTTTCTTCATTGTCGTGTTTTCATAAGCTCCGACAACTTTGCCTGTTAATTTAATCATGTTAATGTTCTGAAATTATTAATATGTAGTGTGTGTTTGTGTCTGTGTAATTTGCAAATGTACAAAGTTTTGAACAAATGTCCATAACTTTATAACGGGATAACGCAAAAAATATTTGTTTTATTGTGTGGATATAAAAATATTTTTAATCTAAATTAGGATTTTTATCTAAGTGCCTCGGGTTAAGAATTCGTTTGATAGCTGGTGGTGGAATAAATATCTCAAAGCAATAATTCAATTGTATCTCATGTGAACCACTGGAAACGTTCAGTATTCTGGACATAGTTAAATCATAAGAATAACCAATCCTTAATCCTGTAGCTTTTCCTTTAAAACCTGAATATCCTAGCATCAGGGAAATGGCATCCACTTTGGAACGATAATTTAAGCCTCCCCATAATTTTTTCTGATATTGAACAAGCGCGGATAACTCAATCTGGTTAATCGTATTGTGTTTAAACATGATGGATGGCAATAGTTCCAACTCCGAATTGCCTAAAAAGTCCGTTTTTGTTAAACCTCCCATTAGGTAATAATGTTTAACCGTATTGGTAAAGTCATAAATACCAAAGGCATAATCCTGTTTTTTCATTTCTGATATTGAAAAACCGCCCCAAACATCCTTAATGGAAGCGCTATTGGTCATTGGGTTATGGTAATAAACACCTACAGCATAGTTGGGATGCAAAACTGAAACAAGCGTTGTTGGGATTCTTGGGTCGCCCTGAGCCAATGGTTTTAACTTGGTACCATCCACGCCTTTTTGCAAGAAATTGTATTCAAAACCCACAGCTAGTGCCCCTCCATCTGCAAAAGGCAACCTGCCACAAGCCTGCAATTTTACATGGGTAATTACCTCATAGCCCAATTTATCATTCATAAAGCCAATACCTAAACCCCCATAGTTCTTATGGTTCCCGTTAGCA
>JBBQIF010000364.1:0-3366 GCA_038324665.1 Bacteroidia bacterium | reverse complement strand
TGTTTCAACTTAATTTGTTTTAAATATCTTCAAAAATAAAGGTTTTTATCATTAAGCAGTAATTTCTTATCCTAGGTTAATTCGGTTTAAGAAACTATTGCCATGATTTTTTGTTACATTGATTTTTTATCTCTACCATATTACTCCTCATGCCCCCGTAAAAACCTAAAATAATGTGTTTTATGCAACATAAAATATAAAAAGTGTTGGTTCAAACCAATTTTTTCTTACTATCTTCGCACTATTATAAGTGATAATTTAATAGGAATGACCAATCCCAAGTTTAAAATATTATTGGTGGAAGATGAGGCCTTGTCTGCAAAACGGATAGAGGGTCTCGTAAATAAAGCCGGGGACGAATTTGAGGTGGTGAAGATTTCTGATAGTATTGAGGATACTCTGAATTGGCTTAAAACAAATGAGCCTGACTTGGGTTTGTTCGATATACAAATAGCAGACGGACTCTCGTTTGAAATATTGCGGAATATCTCCTTCAACCTTCCAGTTATCTTTATTACTGCCTACGATGAGCATGCACTTCAGGCGCTTAAACTGAATGCAATTGATTATTTGCTCAAACCAATAAAAGAAGAGGAATTAGCGGCGGCATTGGAGAAATTCAAGAAACAGAAACAAGTGTTTTCAGAAAGCAAGCTCTATAACCTGATGAATGCCATTAATGTGAACGGGCCACCAAAATACATTAAAAGATTAAGGGTTAATTTGGGCCAGCAGATAAGGGTGGTACAGGTAGATGAAATAGCCTACTTTTATATTTGGAACAAGGGCGTTTACCTCATGACGCTTGTAGGTGAAAAATTTCTTTTGGATATGACACTTGACGAGATAGAAAACCTCGTAAACCCTTCCAAATTCTTCAGGATCAACAGGCAGATAATTATTGGATTGTCTTCTATTGATAAAATGGTGAATTACAGCAAATCAAGGGTGAAAATTACCTTGAAACCTGAGGCACCAATTGAAACCATTACCAGTGTAGAGCGCTCAGGTGAATTTAAGAAGTGGTTATCAGGCAACTGATTTACTCTGGATAAGTTTTTGGTACTTTAGGGTCGGTGATGATAATATAGTCGCCTTGCGTTTTGTATTGGCTCCAGTCGATATTTGGAAAGGCATCATCAGATCCTGATGAAATTATCAAAGGTTTTAATTTAGGGCTGTATTTCTTCAATTGCGTTACTATTGCAAAGCCTTCATCACTGTGGAATCTGCCGTTCAACTGCAATACTTTTTTGCCCTTATGACTTTTCATGTATTCTGATATAGACCAGGCCATCGTAGCATCCCATAAAGACTGTGCCATAATCAAATTAAAATTACCCATTCCCATCATTGGCGGTGGCGCCACTTTCTTGCTTGTGTCATTCGCTGTGGCAGGACTGTGGTTACTTAAACCCATTAGTTTTTCATAATATTTGCCTGATGCGGTATCATAGGGAAGTGGGGCAAAGAATCTTTTGGATTCTTTGGTTAATTCCATCAGTGCACCTTGGCCTTTTCTGCCAACTAGGTTGGTATATCTGCTCGCGGCATTGGCACAGATCACATCTATTTTGTTCTTCTTTGCAAATTCCACCATTGGTCTGTAATCCCTGTAATTGCTCCAAACCCGAGCATCCTTTTTAAAATTCTTTTCTCTTATATCTGTACTAATGTATTCATTCATAACTGGTTGCACATCCCTATCGAACATCTCCATGGATAAGGCTATCTTTCCAGGGAATCTTTGGTACAGCATCTCCAAAATCTTGTTTTCAAGGTAATGTGTTACAGAATCATTGTGTTCCTCGCCAAAGAATAGCACATCATAATTGGCCATATCTTCTTCAATTTCACTCAGCGCAACTTCCTTACCCAATTTTACTGAATAGATAAGGTAATTGGCTTCAGTCAATTGTGCTTTGCAAAATAAGCTGCTGAAGAAAATGAGGGTGAGGGTAAATTTTTTAAGATAAAGCATAAGGGTTTCTTTGAATGTGCGAATTTACGGTATTTTTTAATTTCGGATTTAAGTACAGCAAATACGCAATGCTTTCAGCTCACCCTTCCCCAAAAATTATCCTGCTGGTGCTGTTTCAGATATTCCAGTAAAGGTGCATTTTCTGCACTTTCCAATTGAGGGTCATTTTTAAGGATATAGGCTGCAGCCCGTTTGGCTATGTCTATAATTTCATCATCGTGAACAAGATCTAATAACTTAAAATCTGGTAAGCCGCTTTGACGAGTGCCCATTAAGTCGCCGGGACCACGGAGTTCAAGATCTACCTGTGATATTTCAAAGCCATTGTTTGTTTTACACATGGTATTGACCCTTTTTTTAGAAGCATAATTCATGTCGTCTTTCGTCATCAGGATGCAATAACTCTGGTCGCTACCTCTGCCTACACGGCCGCGCAACTGGTGCAATTGCGACAAGCCAAAACGATTAGCATTCTCAATCACCATTACACTTGCATTAGGTACATTGACACCAACTTCGATTACCGTAGTCGAAATCATAATCTGGGTTTGACCTTCTTTGAACCTTTTCATTTCAAAATCCTTCACTTCGGGTTTCATGCGCCCATGCATTAGGCTGATTTGGTAAGTAGGTACAGGAAAAAAATTATTGACCATGTCATACCCATTCATCAGGTCATTCAAATCAAGTTTTTTTGATTCTTCTATCAAAGGATAAACAATATAAGCCTGCCGACCTTTTTCAATCTGGCTCCTGATAAATTCCATAACCTCTGCACGGTAATTTTCATTTCTGTGTAAGGTCTTAATTGGTTTTCTATCTTTGGGTAATTCGTCTATTACGGAGACATCCAATTCCCCATGTACTGTCATGGCAAGTGTACGGGGAATAGGGGTGGCGGTCATAACCAACACGTGGGGAATAGTTTCTGTTTTATTCCAAAGTTTTGCCCTTTGCGCCACACCAAAACGATGCTGTTCATCAATAACTACAAACCCAAGTTTGTTGAAAGTAACATTATCTTCTATCAAAGCATGTGTGCCAATTAATATTTCTAACTCACCATTTAATAATTTTTCTTTAAGTACTTCCTTATTCTTTTTTTTAGTTGATCCGGTGAGCAACGCAAGTCTTACTGGCATATCAGCCAATAAATCCTGAATCGTTAAGAAATGTTGGGTAGCTAGGATTTCCGTTGGTGCCATCAGGCAAGTTTGGTAACCATTATCAATGGCTATCAACATGCACAGCACAGCAACAATCGTTTTGCCACTTCCAACATCACCTTGCAATAACCTGTTCATTTGCTTGCCGCTACTTATGTCTTCCTTAATTTCTTTTATAACATTTTTCTGGGCATTGGTTAATTCAAACTGTAAGTATTT
>JBBQIF010000363.1:0-3388 GCA_038324665.1 Bacteroidia bacterium | reverse complement strand
GGTATGGCTACCAATATGGCGCCACACAATCTGAGCGAAGCAATAGATGCAACAATTGCCTACATTGACAACAGGGAAATCGAAATATCAGAATTGATGACCCATATTAAAGGACCAGATTTCCCGACTGGTGCTATTATTCATGGTACTGATGGAATTCGCTCAGCTTTTGAAACCGGAAGGGGAAGGATTCTAATGCGCGGCAAAACAGAAATTGAAACCATGGGAAATGGTAAGGAAATGATCATTGTTACAGAGGTTCCCTATCAGGTAATGCCTAACCAGATTATTTCACGCGCAGTTGATTTGGTGCAAGAGAAAATAATTGATGGTATAGTAGGAGTAAGAGATGAGTCAGGAAGGCAGGGGATGCGCCTTGTTTTTGAATTGAGGAAAGATGTGATTGCCAACGTAATCCTGAACCAATTATTCAAATATACTTCATTACAATCTTCATTCTCTGTTAACAACATTGCTCTTGTCAAGGGTCGCCCTGAAATGCTTAATCTAAAAGACATGATTAAACATTTTGTTGAACATAGGCACGAGGTTGTGGTAAGACGCACAAAATATGACTTGGCTGAAGCACAGAAAAGAGCCCACATTTTAGAGGGGTTATTGATTGCCTTGGATCACCTGGATGAAGTTATTGCATTGATAAGGGCATCTAAAGGACCAGACGAAGCAAAAGAAGGCCTCATCAGCAAGTTTGGATTAACTGATATTCAAGCAAAAGCGATTTTAGATTTAAGGTTGCAGCGTTTAACAGGACTTGAACGTCAAAAGATTAAAGAAGAGTTTGACGAACTGATGAAATTAATAGCCTACCTACAATCTATTCTCGACGATGAAGCCCTTAGATATACCATTATTAAGGATGAATTGCGCGAAATGAAGGAAAAGTATGGTGATGATAGAAGGACTAGAATTGAGCATAGTGCAGGTGAAATTGATATCGAAGACCTTATACCAAATGAAAAAGTTGTCCTTACAATTTCGCACATGGGTTACATAAAAAGAACCAGCCTAAGTGAATATAAAGAACAAAACAGGGGCGGAAGAGGAAATAAAGGAGTCTCGCATAGGGACGAGGATTTTGTAGAGCATTTATTTGTTGCAAATACCCATAATTATATGTTGTTTTTTACCGAACAGGGTAGATGTTTCTGGATGAAAGTATATGAATTACCTGAAGGAGGAAAGGCGACAAAGGGCAGGGCAATACAGAATCTAATCGCTATTCCTGCAGATGATAAAATTAAGGCTTATCTTAACATCGAAGACCTGAAGGATCCTGATTATCTTAACACGCATAATATCATAATGTGTACCAAGAAGGGAATTATCAAGAAAACAACTCTTGAGGCATACTCACGCCCTAGAGCAAACGGTATTAATGCAATTACCATTAGGGAAGGTGATGAATTGTTGGAGGCTAAATTGACAAATGGTAATTGCGAAGTAATTATTGCCAAAAAATCAGGGAAAGCCATTCGTTTTAATGAAAAACTGGTGCGTCCAATGGGTAGAAATGCCAGTGGTGTGAAAGGAATTACGCTTGAATCCGATAAAGACGAGGTGATTGGGATGTTAACTGTTGATAAAGACACGCTTGAAACTGCAACAGTGCTAGTTGTTTCTGAAAAAGGATACGGCAAACGTTCTTACTTAGTGGATCCCGAAACTAAGGAAGATGCATACAGGGTAACAGGAAGAGGCGGAAAGGGCGTCAAAACCCTTAACATTACTGATAAAACTGGTGACTTAATAGCCATTAAAAATGTTTCAAATGAAGATGGATTAATGATTATCAATAAATCCGGATTAACAATTAGAATGCGGGTAGAAGATTTAAGGACCATGGGTAGAGCCACTCAAGGCGTCAAGTTAATCAATATCAAGGATAATGATGCAATTGCTTCTGTAGCTGTGGTGCCAGTAGAAGATGAGGAAGAAGAAGTATTAGATAATTTAGAAGCTGGGGAAAATACCACTTCAATTGATTCTGATACTAATGATAGCAATGGTACAGAGCCAACAGATGAAAGTGGCATAAAGATTGAATAATTATAATAATTAACGTTAAAAGAATGAAAAAAAATAGAATTTTAGCAGGGGTTGTTTCAACAATTTGTTTATTGACCACCAATAATATAATTGCACAGACAACGAAAGTAAAAACAGTCAGGAATTTAATGAGTGCTGATGAAAAGAACATCACCACTGCTAAATATAATATTGATTTAGCACATGATCATCCGCAAACCAATAATAGTGTAGATATGTGGCTGTGGATAGGAGTAGTATATGCTTTTATTGGCGTTAACCAAGATACAAGCATTGTGAATATGGATAAAGATGCTGCACAAAAGGCCGGCGAATCATTTTCAAAATACTTCCAGTTCTCTGAAGATGAAAGGTCGGATACAAAAGATGAAGCTAAAAGCTATTATCCTGCAGCGGCTGTATTGTGTTTCAATAAAGGTTATCAGTTGTCGACTGAGCAAGGAAATTTTTCAAAAGTTAAACAGTATATAGGTTATGCAGAAAACATCTTGAATAATGATAAGGCTGCATTATTGGCTGAAATGAACCTTACTTTACCCAAAATGTACATTATTATGCTACAGTCTGCTCAGAAAGACACTTTGGAAAATGAGGAAATAAACTATTTGAAGAAACTGATTGCCATACCAAAATACTTTAATGCTTACGTTTTTGTTCGCTTGAGTGAAATTTATACTAAAAATAAGGACTTTGACAAAGCTTTGGAAATTCTGGCAAAAGGAAAAGAGAAAATTCCATCAAAAGCCGGTGATTTTCTAAATGCTGAAATATCTATTGAAATTGACAGGAATAATATCGCTGCATTATTAACTAAATTCAATGAAGGGATTGCGCATGAACCGGACAATGCACTCTATTACTATAACCGTGGGACTATTTATTCCATGCTTAAAAACAAGGAGATTGACAATAATATAGAGCCGCCTAAATATTATTTTAAGCAAGGTCTGGATGATTTTAAAAAATCACTTCAATTAGATCCTTCAAACTTGGACGCAAGTTTTAACGAAGCTTCTTTATTGGTAGATTCAGCTAATTTTGTATATAAGCTCAGATCTAAATTTCCCGATAAATATGAATTTTATGATAAACTTTGTAAAGAAATTTACAGGTCGGCCCTTGATAAATTGGAACTAATCAGGCAGACAGGTAGTAAGAAAGATTCAGAATTGATCGATATGCTTAAAACAATGAAGAGTATTAGTTCAAAATTAGGGGATGATGAAAGCAGAAAAAAGTACAATACTTTGTATAAAGAAGAAGAGGCTAAATATAATAACAGCAATCAGTAATTTGATATTGTTAAGGGCAGGTAAAACTG
>JBBQIF010000362.1:0-3431 GCA_038324665.1 Bacteroidia bacterium | reverse complement strand
CCCATTACCATCATCATCAATTCCATTACCCCATATTTCGCCCTTATTACGCCATACCATAGGTTCCAAATCAGGATGAGCCGTGTCTAAAGCATCATCCACTATCGCAATGATAACTTTAGTATTTCCCTTATTTACATCCCAGGCCTTTTCCGCCAGCACCTTCCTTAAATTCCATTGGGCCTTGTGTAAATCATTAGGTGTATAAAAAGACTGGAATACAGGCACTTTTTCGACATATTCAAATAAACTAGTTGTCTGCAATTCTGCCAAAAGTAAATCTATCTTCAATGAAGCATCAAACTCAATCAAATAAATACGGTTTAATGGTGCTTCATTTATGATAAAGGCTTTGTTAATCTTTGTAATTTTATACTTTGAAAATACCTGCTTTTTCAGTAGTTCTTCAGAAGAAAAGGATGCAACATTTTCAAGTTTTACCTGTGCAAATAATTGCCCTTTCTCATACTGTGCCTCTGTCTGAGCAGGCAAGGAAGAGAAAAATAGAGAAAGTATTAAAATTAAAGGCCTTATAAACTTCATCGCAACACAATTATCTGACGAATATACAATTTAATCATCTAAAACAAAAAATGTTACCGCCTGACATTTAATCATATATGGAATTTTTAAGCTTTGCTATTAAAAGGTGTTTTTAAGTGCACGGAAATATGATTGGTTATCAATAACTTAAATAAATTTGGATTATCGGATGGCCGCGCAAAACAGGTATTGCCAGACAAAATATTTTTCTTCCATTACCCCTTATTCAATCACAAAATATCATTAATTTCGCCACAATTGAAAGTTATATTTCTTTTTGGAGGCTTGCCTCACTACTTAAATAAAGTATTAAATAAAATCAATGCTGATAGTGGCATTGAAGTGGTCGTTATTGCCCCTTCAGGCACTAGTTCCACTTTTGGCAGTGGGGTACACCAAACAGAAGTAGGTATTGATTTTAAAGTTATTCATTTAAAGGAATATAAGGCATGGTACGGCAAACCATTTTTCAAGGAATTTTATACGACCATCAAAGAGGAAAAACCGGATATAATTGTAACAGGATGGCCCTATTTTTTAACCTATGTTTTAAATCCCATCTTATTAATGCGTTTAAAATATAGAGGTATAGTGCTTATTGGCCGTGAAATTCCGTTTACCGTTCCCTCCTATCACGAAACATTCAGCAATTTTAACCTGCGATGCGCGGAAAGCCAGAAAGATGAATTAATCTTTAAAAGTAAAATTGCATTCAGGCTTATAAAATGGATGCGTAAATACCTCTATTCATTGGTATTCAAGAAAGCATTGCTTTATGTGGAGCAGGGAGTTGAAATCATCCATTCTTATGGCTTAAAAAAAGATAATATTACCGTTACTTATAATTCTCCCGATACAGATGAAATATTTGCAACCATCAGCGATGTCAATGCAAAATATCCTGATTTAGTTAAGAATCAACATCGGCTATTGCATGTTGGCAGACTCGTAAAATGGAAAAATGTTGACTTGATCCTCAAGGCCTTGCATCAATTGAAACCAAAATATCCTGATATTGAACTTGCTATCATTGGTAAAGGTGAAGAAGAAGAAAATTTAAGGGCGGAAGTGCGTTCACTTAGTTTAGAAAATAATGTGCAATTTCTTGGGGCTATTTATGAGGGTGAAAAACAGTCGTTAGAATTCTTAAAATCGGGGGTTTATATATTGGCAGGGATGGGTGGATTGTCAATTAATGAGGCTATGGCCCACAGTCTTCCTGTGATTTGCGCAATAGCAGATGGTACAGAAAAGCACTTGGTATTTGAAGGGGAAAACGGATATTATTTTGAGGATGGTAATCTTGAAAGTTTAGTGGCGGTAATTGAAAAAACTCTGACCTCAGATACGCAAAAAATGGGTGAAAAATCTCTTGCCATAATACAAGATAAGATCAACATTGGTTTAGTAAGCAACCAATTTATTAAAGCGTTAAAACAATAAAGTGTTTTATTAAGTATGCTAGCACCGTGCCAGTTGTATAGTCATATTAATCCTCATCAGCATTGCTAACAAGATTAATGAGGTTAATGTTTTATATGCCAAATGCGCAAAAAATGCCTTAATCCTGACGTCCGTCTGGGGCGGAGTCTGGATAAGTTCGACTAACTTTTCAGTAGGACAAAGTTGTAAATAAAAACACTAAACCTGACGTCTGCCTGGGGCGGAGTCAGGGCAAGTTCGACTAATTTTTCTATAGGACAAAGTCGGAAAGAAAACACTAATCCTGACGTCCGCCTGGGGCGGAGTCAGGATTAATGAGACTAACTGTTTTATGCGCTTTTAAGCGCAAAAACAGAGTCTCATTAAAAAAGCCATCCATATTGCTATGGATGACTTTCTTTTAACACTACACTATAAAACTATCTTTTAATGAATTTATTCGAAGTTGAACTTCCATCAGCACTCAATACATTGATGAAATATATACCATTTTCCAAGTTCCTGATGTCAAAGCTCATTACATTGTTCGTCATTTCTGGGTTTGAAAACTGTTGGATTGTTTTGCCATAAGCATCTACAATCTGTACATTAATATCTGTTTCAGGTGTTGCACCCAAAGCAAGATTTACTATTTCTGAAGTAGGGTTAGGGAACACACTGACAGTTGAAGTTACTTTAGTATTCATTTTCAATTGAGCCACATTGCTCAATTTGAATTTACCTTCTTCGTCAACCATTCTTAATTGATAGTAAACTACTGCTTTGTTATACTCACTTACATTAATATCTGTAAAGTTATAATTACTGATACTGTTGCTATTGCCGTTTGCTTCAACATTGCCTATTGGTGAAAAGTCTTTACCATTAAATGAACGCAACACTTCAAAATTATTTAGGTTCTCTTCTGATGATGTTGACCAGCTTAGTTCACCATTGCTATGGTTTAAAGTGGTATTGAAAAGATTTAAGGTTACTGGCAAAGCAATTAGAGATATTGGAGCCACGGTTCTGTTTGTTAAAATCATATCTAAACCAGCAGTAGATCCGCTATTTGTTTTTGCGCCTGACCATACAAAACTTAGTTTAAAACGTCCGTTTTTAGAAAATGACAAGCTAGAGTTAACTACTCTTGCACTATTATAGCTATGAGTAAAAGTTGATATCACATTATCAGCAGAATCTGTAGCACTAACTACCAAATCAATAGCTTTACCTGATGAATTATTAATAACATGTTGGAACTGAACTGTGTTGGTTCCTTTTCCGTTAAAATAAGCAGTAGTGATAAATGTACTGCTTGCGGTTGAAATATTTAATAATTGAGTAATTAATTCTTTGCTACCTGATAATTTATTACTATTACCAATAGCTACGCCTGAAACCAACCATCCGCTATCCAATAATTGCAGAATAGTAACATTTTCAAATGTTTGAGAATAATTTTG
>JBBQIF010000361.1:0-3432 GCA_038324665.1 Bacteroidia bacterium | reverse complement strand
ATCAATGTATACATCTCCGGCATTTTTAAATAAAGGAACAGGATTGCGGTTCGGGGTATAAAATACTGCTTTGCAGGATGTTAATAAGAAGATAATAGTAATAATGGAGAGAACGAAAAAAGTACTTTTTTGCTTCATGTGATATTTCTTTTGAAACAAATGTATTTAAAAAAAACAATTTTATGAATGTTCGGGTCATGAAATTTACTGACTTATCAAAAAAGAACGACAGATAATAAGATTGAATCGGTTGTGAATTTTAATTATTTAATAAATAAATTGGTGTTAATCACTATTCCTAACATAAGTGAATAATTGAATTTTGGAATAGCATCTGAAACTTCTCTTGAGTTAAGGCCATGGTAAAGGGAAAGCTGGGCCTGAAGTTTGATAAACTCAAGTCCTCCCCTCATGGTAATGCCATGTTCTAACATACCATAACTCGACCTCTTATTAAGGCGATTAATGTCATCACGCCAAAAATTAGAATCGCTCACCGAGGTATTTGAAAATGAGATAGTGCTCAATCTTGCCGAATAAGCAATGTTAAACTTATTGTTATTGCTGGTATAGCCAATATTTGGCATAATACCTATCCTTGTGTATTTGCCGTTGAAATACTGGTTGTCGTTTCCAGATACTTTGTTTCTGAAAGACCCTAAACCGATATCCCCAAACACTTCGAACCTTAAATTTTTACTTTGCGTTTGATTCACGAAATAGCCCAATCCAAGGTTTAGCATTTCACCGTTATACAGATATTTTCTTTCTACCGAAACACCAGTTGAAGTATCGGATTGATGGAATTGTTCCTGTGCTAATCCGAAGCCTGCATAACCCGCTAGCCCGTCTGTAATTGCATAGCCAATGGTTAGGTCGCCTTTGTTTGCCATATTGGTTGAGGCGTCAATATATAAATCGCCCTTCTCCTTAAATAGAGGCACTGGGTTGCGGTTAGGGGTGTAAAATATGGCGCGGCATGATGCCAATGAAATAGAGATGATAACAATAGGTAGGAGAAAGGAGGTTGTTTTTTTCATAGAATTATGATTTTAAGTGTTTCAAAACTAACTCAAGTAGCCCATATATATGAGTGTTCATTGCAATTATGTAAGGAAAATATTATTTAATGTAAATTTAAAAGTACTATTAATAGAGTAATTATTGGTGAATATTGAATAAAGAAAACAACATGGCATTATATTTGAAAAATATATGGGAATGAAATCGGTCTTTATATCTGTAATGCTCCTCTTCTTATATCAGGTGGTTGAAGCCCAGAAAGTGGATTTCTCGAAACTGGTAGATGCTGAACAAGATAGGATTGACCTTTTTGACGGTAAATTAGATAACAATATAGCAATTGGCAACCTGGTGCAGAACAGACAGGCCAATAAAATATATTTCACACTTACCGATAAATTGCAAGCGGATATTGCACGCCTTGATACAAAACAAATAGATGCCAACTATAAGGCACTAATTGAATTTTTAAAAACCATACAAAAGCAGAATGTATATCATTTAACAGCAAGGCAACATGCGCTTGATTTGGTCGATAAACTCATGGTCATTAAAAATGACAAAAAGGAACTGGAACTTTTGAAGACAGATTTATGGTCGGGCATCGCCATATCCGATTTTATCAATTTAAAATCTTATGCAAACGAATATTGGCGCCATGTGGCCCAATTTTATCCCACCGATCTACTGAATAAGTTCAAGAACCTTGCATACACCCCTATTGGCACTGAAGTGGTGAACGCCGTGGCGAAATCTGATCCCAATGCCGTAAAACAGTACTTGGGTACCAATCATTTAGTGGACAGGGCGTTGAAGAACTCGAAAGATTCAGTAGTACAGCTAATCTATACCATTTATAAAACTTATGGCATGCAGTCGAGATCTTTTGCACTTCTGCATTATATCTACCATAAACAAATGGACTTGGAAGATGCCCAGACCATAAGTAAAGACCCCAGATTATTCTTCAAGACACTGATAGAGTTAAGAAAGAAAAAGGATATACTAGGAGGTTATTCAGTGGATAAGGAACTTGAAACCATTAGCATGGAACGAGTAGTAGAAATTAATCTGCGCCATGAGGAAAAAGACCCTGTTCGTTTTGAACCTATTGATAGTGACAACGCGGTAGAAATTTATACGGCGATTGTATATTGTCCTGAGGAAATATTCACCTCTTCGTTTTTAGGGATGTACAAACGCATGATGGAAAAAAGAAAGGAAACCTCAGGTTATAATTTCCTTACGAGGACCAATTTCAATAAATTCAGAATCTTTATAAAGCAATGTGCTGGTTATAACAAGCTGGATGATTTTTTCAGCACAATGAACGACAGCCAGGCCAATGCACTCATCACAATGTTTGCTAGTGGCTTGTATAACTATGGCGGCAATCTTGGTCCAGCTGTTGATGTGGCGGATACTTATGGCAGTCTTGAGAATGAAAAAATTAAGACACTTTTTAAGCTGGTGATAGAGAATGAATTCAAACAAACCATACTTAATAGAAATGAACATGGTATTAAAATTTATGGGTTGTTGTCAAAATTAACCGGCGGTACGCCCGAAACTTATTCTGGTGAGTACCAATTTGATATCCCTAACCTCGACCGCGTGAATTCTGCAGACTTGTTTCCCGACAGTACCCATATTCAGCAACACTTTTTCTTCGATGATGAGGACGGTGAATTTGCATTTAATAATTGGTTGGCGCAATATCCTGCCATACTATATAAAAAGGAAGACAAAGGAAGCTATGTGGTGATGAAAACCATAAAGGGTAAAAAAATGGAAATTTATGCCAATAAGCCATCTAGTGAATTTGAGGGAAGGGAAGATTTGAGAAAACTGTTTGAAAAACGGAACCGTTTCCCCGATCTGATTGTTCACCGTGGGCATAGTTATTACATTGAAAACACATTGGCAAATATGACCAATAGCAACAGGATAGCGATACTGGGGAGTTGTGGTGGTTACCAGAATATCAGCAAAGCTATGGAGAACGCAATGGATGTGCAGATAGTGAGCACCAAGCAAGTGGGGACCCTTGTTGTTAATACCGTATTAATCAATGAAATTACGGAAACCATCCGTTTGGGAAAGGACATTGTATGGGTGGACTTATGGAAACAGGTATCAACCAAATTGAAGGATAATCCACAGTTTAAAGATTATATACCACCGTATAAAAATTTGGGCGCAAGGTTTATTAAGGCCTATAATGCTTTATAAGAGAGCGATTCAAAATCCATTTCTAAGGAAAGAACGTTCTGATTTATTTGGTGTCCTAATTTATTCTTAAGCGTTATGGAAAGGGTATTAAGTCTTCAAATATTTAATTTAACCCCAAACTTCAAAAGCATCGTTGCGGAATTTGTTTTGCTGTTCTTACGTGTTCTCAGTTGACTC
>JBBQIF010000360.1:0-3437 GCA_038324665.1 Bacteroidia bacterium | reverse complement strand
AGGCAATCCAACACAGGTAAAATGTAACGATGTAGCTATCGTGGACAAATTAGACAGAGTGATTAAGAAAATCACCAATACTTCTCAACCTTTCGAGATTTATTCTGACAGCACAGGCGTCTACTTCAGCTACAGCAATTTTACTACGATAAAGGTGCAGAAATTTGATGCCAAGAGCCACTGGAATAAACCTACCACAATTAAATTTCATTTTTTCGGTGGCAAAAGCAATTACGATAGAGCTATAGATGTTGAAGACATGTATTTTACGCCTGATGCACCAGATCTTCCAACTATTTCGGCCTCCGCCAACACCACTTTTTGCAGCGGTGATTCAGTGACACTTACATCAAGTACTGCCAGTTCATATCTATGGAGTAATGGCGCCACCACACAGAATATAATAGTAAAAAAAGCAGGGGTTTACAAGATTACTGTTAAAGACGGTGCCGGATGCCCTTTGCCTTCAATAGATTCAACAAAAATTATTGTTAATCCATTACCAGCTTCCGTAATTTCCCCAAACGGACCAACCAACATTTGTCAAGGTGATTCCTTAACGCTTACAGCCAATAATGCTTTTTCATATTTATGGAGCAATGCTGCCACTACCCAAAGTATTACCGTAAAAGCTTCTGGAAATTACGATTTAGCTGTTAAAGACAATCTTGGTTGTACCTCTCTCATGGCATCTCAATCAGTGGTTGTCAACGCATTACCTCCCCCACCCTCAATTAGCCTTACGCGTTCGACTAATATTTGCCTTGGGGATACCGTAACATTAACTTCTAGTGCGGCAAAAATTTATTTGTGGAATAATGGTGCTACAACTCAGAGCGTAATTGTAATAAATTCAGGTAAGTTCACTGTTGGAATAAAGGATGTCAACGGCTGCCCCGCCAACTCAAATGTAACAAATGTCATTATAAATCCACTCCTTAATGCAAAGATCACTTCGAATGGCCCAACTAACCTTTGTGAAGGTAAATCAGTAACCCTTACAGCCAATACATCGCTTTCATACTTATGGACTACGGGAGATATTACGCAAAGCATTATTGTAGATAAGCCTGGTGACTATCAGGTAACTACTAAAGATATCAATGATTGCATCAGTATTTCGCCAATTACCAATATTCTTGTTAATCTCTTACCAAAGGCGGTTATCACAGGCAATAAGCCTCCTACAATTTGTGAGGGTGAAACAGTTATACTAAGTGCAACAGTGGCAAAAGCCTATTTATGGAGCAATAATGCGACAACACAAAGTATTTCTGTTGATGTTGCAGGTGATAACACCGTCTTAATTGAAGACAATAATGGATGTTTTGCAATTTCACCTCCAACAACGGTTGTAGTTAACCCATTGCCTGCAGTTCCTTTAATTACATTAAATGGAAAAACCCTGATTTCAAGTTCAGCAAATGGAAATCAATGGTTTCTTGACGGAAATATAATTTCAGGAGCTATAATGAATACCTATTTACCTACTAAAAATGGCGATTATACTGTAGCTGTCTCTAATGTCAATAGTTGTTCAGCTGTTTCCGACCCACAGACCTACAATGGTGCTCCCACCTCCGTTAATAAAATAATTTTAATCCATAGAGTTTCCATCACCCCAAATCCAAGTTCAGGTTTCATTCATGTGAAAGTAAATGATTTAGAAAATGGATTTATTAGGGTTTATGATAATCTTGGAAAATTGGTACATTCTTGCCATATTTCTGAATCCGGCATAGATTTATCGCATTTATCAAATGGGTTGTATTTAATTGAGATTGAAGGGGTAAATGGGCGAGAAAAATTAATTATCGAATAAATAAAATAAAAATAACTATAAATGGGCAGGGAGTAAGTTTCCTGCCTATTTTGTTTTAATGATAATTGAACTTGAAACAGTTTTTATTATTTTATCAAATTACCGTTAAAGCAAATGCATACAGAATTGCCTACGGTTATAAACTGGCCTATTATACAATTAATTACGTAAGGAAAATGGCTGTCTTATACAGATTTTAACACGGAGCGAACAAACTTTGGCATATAACTTATAAATAAAGCAGTCGCCGATTGGTAACTCACGGAAATTTTCAATGAGTTCTTAAAATATCGCCTGGCTGTATCTACCTGATTGAAGGAAAGATAATCCCTTCCTACATGTCTTAATATTTCACTGTATTTTCTTTTTAAATAATCCATCTTATCAGGAAAGAGTTTAAGTTCAATCAACTTTCCGAATATAAAGATTAGATTCAATCGTTTGTCTGGCGATTTCCTGATAGTCTCCATCTCGCTATGAATCCTGTACTGCGTTAATTTTTCTGGAATAAAATAAGCCGGTCTCTTTGTTGAAGCTAGTAAACAAGAAATCCAAAAATCATAGGCCCCTACAATTTCCGGGAAAATTAAGTCAGGGTCAATGACATCTTTTCTAAAAATAGCCGCCATTGCTAAAGGAACTCCATTTTTTTTCAAGACAAAATCATCCAGTTTAGTAACTTCTCCTTCGTCCATATTATGTCGACCAAAATCTGCTGTACTCCTATCTGTAACTAGCAGGTCTATCAAACCATCTTCCAGTATTACCCAATGGTTACAAAAAGCCAACACTCTTTTGGAGTCCTCCTCAAGAGGTGTTACTAATTTCTCTAAAAATTCAGGTTCCCAAACATCATCATCGTTCAGGATAGCAATATATTTGCCTTTTGATTCGGCCATTGCATTCTTTACGTTCAATGCTACACCAATATTGGTAGTATTGGTCCTATAGCGAATTTCAGGACGATTAAAAGCCTCACAGATACTTTTTATTTTATCACTGTTGGAATCATCAGTCACTATGATTTCATAGGAATCATAAGACTGTTCAAGTACGCTTTGAATGGCTTTTTTTAAAAATTGTGTTCTGTTGTAAACAGTTACAATTACTGAAACTACTGGAATCATTTTTTAGTTTTAAGCTGTTTTAATTAATAAATAAGAAAAGACAAAAAAAGTTTGCTTAATATTATTCAAAAACACGCAAAAATATTGAAATATAAACTAAAAACAAAGGTAAACTTTTAATTGTGTTCTCAACAAATGCCAAAATAGTAAATTCGCTACGTAATTTATTAATTATTAAGCATTTATATACCAATAAAATATTAAAATTAGAAGTATATACATATGACTAAAGTCAATTTAATAATAAAATATTTTTGGGAATTAGGCAATACACTTTTATTTTATTTTAAGCTTTATTCCTAACAAAATCAATGGTCCTCTATAATTCTGATAGCTAACATTATTAAAGTAGGCTCCCGTTAGGCCGATATCATAACCAACTTTACTGTCTGCTATTATTTGAGACCCGAAAGACACTTGCCCCCCCCCCTACTGTCTGTAAGGTTGACAAATAAGTGTGATTTTGGATATTGCTGTGATAAAGGGAT
>JBBQIF010000359.1:0-3480 GCA_038324665.1 Bacteroidia bacterium | reverse complement strand
ACCTTGAGCTGAAGGCTAGGGAAATGGAATTATTAAGGAGCTTACCTACAGAATTATCGCCGTACTATAAAGATAGGGTGCGGGATTATTTTAAAAAGGTAGGAAATTTATAATCTGCTTATTTTTAAGCAAATACACATGAATATTCTTTGTATAGAAACATCTGCAGCACTTTGTTCCGTTGCTGTATTAAAAGGCAATGAAAGTTATTATGTTGAAAATGCACAAACACTGGCACATGCAGAGTTTTTAATGGATTTGATTAAGGAATGTCTCCAAAAATCATCTTTAGATATTAAGCATTTAAACGCGGTTGCAATAAGTGGTGGTCCCGGATCGTATACAGGCCTTAGGATAGGCAGCAGTACTGCCAAAGGCATTTGTTATGCGCTTGGCATTCCTCTTATAGCACTTGATACCTTAAAGGTAATTGCAAACGCTGCAAAAGGTAAAAACAATCATTGTGATTATTATTGGGCCATGTTAGATGCCAGGAGGATGGAGGTTTACCATGTCGTATTTAATGAATATTTGGAGAAAATAAGCCCGACGCAAAGTGGAATAATAACAGATGATAACTTCCAACAGGGAACATTAACTGGAAATATACTTCTTTGCGGCGATGGTGCAACTAAAGCTACTTCCGTATTAAATATTCCGGATGCCGGAGTGGTTGCCAATGCAGAAAGCATGTGTGACCTTGCAAAAGAAGAATATATCAATTCCAACTTTGTGGATGTAGCTTATTATGAGCCTTTTTATTTAAAACAGGCAAATATTACGGTTTCTAAATCGTAACATTATATTTGCAATATGAATTTTATTGAACCGAATGCTTTAGGGCAACATAAAATAATTGATGTAAGGGTACCGGATATTTTTGAACGCGGATTTATTCCTTTATCAGTAAATATAGGCTTAAACGGACCTTTTGAGGAGCGCTTTCAGCAAATAAACAAAGATTTTAATGAAACTTTAATCATTGTTTCGGATAAAAATGAAGAAGCCTTTGAAAGGATTGAAAAAATGGGATTTAAGCAATTATTATTCCTGAAAGAAGGGTTCGAAGAGTACAAAAATAGTAGCCTTCCTGTCGATTTAGTCATAAGCATAACTCCTGAAGAATTCGAATTAGATTTGAATTTCAGGGAAGAATTTGTACTGGATGTGCGCACGCCTGAAAAATTTGCAGAAGGGCATATTCTAGATGCGGTGAATATTCCGGTGGGCGAGCTGGAAAATAACCTACACAGACTTGATAAATCAAAGACCATCTATGTACATTGCAGTGGGGGGTACAGCAGCATGATAGCTAGCAGTGTGCTTCAGAAAAAAGGGTTCCGGTTGATTAAGAACATCTATGGTGGCATTAAAAAGATAAGTGAGACCAAGGTGCCCATCCAAAAAGCAAAATCCTGAACTTTTTGGTTAAAAAGCGCTTGATATCAGTATTGAAATTCACTATTGTCTGGTGTATTTTTAATATACTGGCAGGTGGTTTCAGCCATTTGAATGAAAGACCTTCAAGTGTGCACCAAGGCGCTCAATGCGACAGGGCTTCGATTGCACTTAATTTCTACCACGACGGCATGCGCTTATTTTATCCAGAAGTGCATGAGAACAGGTGTAAAGATGGTATTGTTTCCTGTGAATTACCTTTGTCTAATTATTTATCAGCAGGCCTTTATAAAGCTTTTGGTCCAAATGAAAAATGGTTCAGGTTACTCACGTTTATCTTCTTTTCTATTGGGATGTTCGCGCTTTTCCAATTGTTTAAATTAATTGTTAAACCTAATACAGCATGGCTACTCCTATTCATTTTGAATGCTTCCCCTGTGGTATTGTTTTACGCTGCTAATTTTATACCTGATGCAAGTGCTTTAGGATTGGTACTTTTGTCATGGTTTTTATTTTTTAAATTGTTTATCCCTCATGCTTATTTACCAAATTACAAGAAGAGGGTCTTTACTATCCTCTTTATTGTTTCCATAAGCCTTGCAATAGCAAGTAAGACCACTTGTGCCATCCAATGGATGACAATGTTATGCGTTTTGGTTTTATCGAATTTTAAATGGACAAAAATTCAATTGGTGGCGCAAAAGAAATTGGCACTTTCTCTTTTTGCAGCAGTAGTCCTACCTATAGCCTGGCAATTATGGGCGCAGCATCTTGGGAAATTGCATAACAGTGAATTTTTCATACTACATATTCCTGTGGCAAATTCAATGACAGAGTATTGGGATGCATGGCATGTTTACCTGGCTAACTGGCCGACCGAAACATTTGCTTCCCCATTGCATTATATCGTGGGCTTATCCCTGCTTAGTCCCATTCTTATTAAAAGGTATATTGATAATAATCTGTGGTACATTTCAATTATTAATACTATAGGAAGTTTTTTATTCATGGCGATTATGATTAGACAGTTCATGTACCATGATTATTATATTTTGTGCCTGTTGCCTGCCATAGCCTTGAACTGGATGGCGGTGGCCTCAGCTATTGTTAAAATTAAGTCGCGCTTCTGGTGGGTCAAATTAACGGTATTTGTAGGTCTTCTCTTTGCATTAAAAGTACAGTTTACCTATGGAAAAAATAACTTGGAATCGCGCTATACAAAAGGAAGTTACTGGGAACAATCACAGCAGAATACAAGCGCTTACACGGCATTTAAAAATAAAATAAATAAGACAGGGATTAATAGAAACAATTGTGTTTTAGTTGGCTATGATGGTGCGCCAAATAATATCTTGTACCTATTGGATTTAAAAGGCAGAAGAATTAACAGAGACTTTAATGATGAAACAATTAAAGTAGCAATAATGCAGGTGAATCCACAATATCTAATCAGCAATGATTCATTGTTTACTCGAAGAATGAAGCCATTCTTTAAAGGATTAAAGCCCCTCGTAAAAGAAAAGTATCTTGAAATATTTGAAGTTGAATATTAAAACCGATTCAAGGGGAAGTATCCGCCACAGATTATAAGTCAGAAAATATGCACATTGATTAGGATTATTAAACCCGAAGGTTTTATTAATCAGTGAATCTGTGGCATTTCTGTAAAATTTGGGGTTTAGGGTTAAATATTAAACAAATCTCGCGTCAGTCTCCATCACATGCCCGCAATTCTTGCAAGTACGCAATTCC
This sequence comes from Bacteroidia bacterium, assembly GCA_038324665.1. Taxonomy (GTDB): domain Bacteria; phylum Bacteroidota; class Bacteroidia; order NS11-12g; family UBA955; genus JABMMZ01. The sequence continues at coordinate 330 of JBBQIF010000359.1, read as the reverse complement.
TCAGAACCATAAAAATCCCTGAACCGTGGCAGAAAATCATTCTCAATATCAAGCAGTTCAAAGTAAACAGAATGTAAAGGTTGGTTGCATTTTTCACAAAACCATAGTAAGCCATCTGTCAATCCCTTTCCGGCTCTTACACACTCAACTACCAGCCCAATTGAGCCTTCATTTCTTATGGGAGAGTGGGGCACCTTAGCAGGCAACATAAACATATCACCAGCCTTCATAGGGTTGTCAACTGCCTTGCCATCCACCTGGATGCGCACATTAATTTCGCCCTCCAATTGATAAAAAAATTCTTCAGTCTCGTTGTAATGGTAATCTTTT
>JBBQIF010000358.1:0-3485 GCA_038324665.1 Bacteroidia bacterium | reverse complement strand
AAAAAGGGCCACGGCTTATATAGTACCTGTTGTTTTCCATATTATCCATTTCAATGGTGTTGAAAATATAAGTAAGGCGCAGATAGAAGATCAGATCAGGATCTTGAACTTGGATTTCAGTTTAAATAACGTCAATAAAGCGAATATCAGAAGTCAATTTAAAAATATTGCGGCAGATTGCCAGATTGAGTTTCGCCTTGCTAAAATTGACCCATCAGGTAATTGCACGGATGGAATAAACAGGGTTTACAGTGCGTTAACTTTTAATGCGAGGGATAATGTTAAAGGAATAGCCGGTGCAAGATGGGACAATACTAAATATTTCAATGTTTGGGTAGTTAGTACGATTCAGGAAATAGGCACGCCGGCAGGTTCAATTACTTTGGGTTACTCTATCTTTCCCCAAACTGTAGCTGCAGGTAAAAGCGCACTTGACGGGGTAGTTATAAGGAGTGACTATGTTGGCACAATTGGCACAGCAGTTTCTTCAAACGCAGGCAGGACACTTACCCACGAAATCGGGCATTCTTTCGGCTTATACCATCCTTTTGAAAGCGGTGGTTGTGGCACCAATGATGATTATTGCGCAGATACGCCACCGGTAGCCAACTCTAGTTCAAACGCCAATTGCCCTGTTAACGGCAATTCATGCACTTCTGATAATCCTGATCTAATCGACCAATGGGAGAATTACATGGATTATTCCAGAGGTAGTTGTCAGGCCATGTTTACCAATGACCAGAAAGCAATAATGAACAATGTTATTGCCTCCTATTCATTCAGGAAAAACCTTGTGTCTGCTGCAAATGCCAAAGCAACCGGTGTTGAACTTTCAAACACTGCTCCAATCGCCGCTTTCAGCAGCGATAAAAGGATAGCTTGCGTTGGCGAACCAGTTACTTTTTATGACAATTCATGCAAGGGTTTGGTTGAAAGCAGACAATGGCAGTTCACAGGTGCAAACACATTTACTTCTAATAAGGATACCCCTACTATCACCTATAATAAGCCCGGGAAATATAAAGTAACATTAGTTGCTAACAATAGTGTTGGAGGAAATACACTCGCTGTAGATAATTACATTGAAATTTTACCTGCCATCTCACCCAATCAACCAGCAATGATAGAAGGATTTGAAGCTTCCGATTTTGCAACAGCTTCCAATTGGAAAATAATTCAATTAGGGACACCTAAATTTATCCAGAATAAAACCATCAGCTTTAGCGGCACATCATGTTTGGTGGCACCTGTAAGCTCTACAGATATTGCAGGTCAAAAATACCAATTATTATCCCCTAGTATCGATTTGCGGACTTTGAAAGGTAAAAGCCCTAAAATTTCAATGATGCTGGCATACGCAAGAAAGTCTTCTAGCTCAACTGAAAAATTAAGAATCTATGCCACAAGGGGTTGTTCAGGTGATTGGGTGCAGATATTCTTAAGGACTTCCAATATTATTGCTTATACTGGAACTTACGTTTCAAATTTTGTCCCTGCAGATCAATCCCAATGGAAATTGATTACCTGGCCAATTACAGCTTATGAGAACGACAGTAATGTTCAATTCTTGATAGAAGTGGAGTCCGGAACAACAGGTGCGGGAAATCCTGTTTATATTGATGATATTAATATCAGCCAATTTAACTCATCTGTTTCCACTATTGATAAGTCCATTAACCTTAATGTATACCCAAATCCTGCAACTGATAAGTTAACCATATCATACGAAAACAATTTTGGTGAAACAGAAATATGGCTTGAAAATATTGAAGGAAGGAAAATATCCCAAATTACAGAAAGTAATTCAAAAACCGGCCCTCTAACAATAGACTGGATTAAAAATGGCCCTATTTCAAGTGGTATTTATATTTTAAAGATCAAGGCCAACAATCAGGTTATCAGTAAGAAAATAGTCTTTGGTAATTAAACTTGCTGCATAGGTCGGTGTAAATTCTGTTTTATATTTTAATGGTTTGTTTCATAATAAATGAGGTAAATTGCACGACGATAATTAATTTTATCTGATTACAAAATGCTGAATACACTGATCGCAGACACTACTTTAAAAGGCGGGACACGTCGGGTAAACTACGTGACTTATACATTCATGATTTGTTTAGGGTTATTCCAACCCATGAGATTTCATCTCTTACAAAAAGGGATTTTATTAAGGTACAAAATACTAATTACGCTTTTATTTTTTAATTCCACTTATATTTTCAGTCAATGCCTTACCGACTTTTATCATAAAAAGGCTATTTCTCAAAATCCTGAAATTACCACAGGTGAACTTGAATTTTATAATGGCTTAAAGCCATTAGTTGGGTTAAAACGAATTTCTAAATTTATCATTCCTGTGGTATTCCATGTGATGCATACCAATGGACCGGAGAATATTTCTAAAGAACAGATTGAAGACCAAGTTAGGATATTGAACCTCGATTTCAGCTTAAACAATATCAATAAAAATAGAATCAGAAGTCAATTTAAAAATATTGCTGCTGACTGTGAGATTGAATTCAGGTTGGCTAAAATTGATCCGGATGGAAACTGCACCAATGGTATTAACAGAGTATATAGTACAGAGCACCAAAATGGCACAAATGATGTTAAATCCGTAGATGGGGCGCGATGGGACAATACCGCTTATTTAAATATCTGGGTGGTAAGCCATATTAACTCTACAACACCTGGTGGGCAGGGAGTCGCAGGCTATGCATATCTACCTTCATCCATTAATTCCGGCCTGGGCTATCTGGATGGCATAGTGGTGCTGCATGATTGTATTGGCACCATTGGAACTGCAAAAACTTATAATGCTGGTCATATTCTCACACATGAAATTGGCCATTATCTCGGACTGGACCATACATTTTCAGGATCTTGTTCTGGAAATTTCAGTGGTGATTATTGCGATGACACCCCTCCTGTAGAATCAGAATTTACAAATTCATCGTGTCCGGCAGGCGGCAATTCATGTCATTCAGATAACCCTGATATGATTGACCAATGGGAAAATTACATGGACTATTCTCAAGATGTTTGTCGTGCTATGTTCAGCAATGACCAAAAGAATATTATGTTCAATACATTTGTATATTATTCATTTAGAAAAACCCTAGTCTCATTCGCTAATTTAACAAAAACTGGTGTTGAACTTTCAAATAACATACCTTTGGCCTCTATTGGAAGCAGCACAAGAAAATCATGTGTAGGTGTAATGGTTATCTATTACAATAATTCCTGTAGGGCTCTATCAGATAGTCGTTTATGGAATTTTGAAGGTGCCAATATTGCTACTTCTACTTTAGACACTGTTAAGGTCATTTATAATAAACCCGGCTTCTATAAAGTAACACTTAAAGTAGGTAATAGTTATGGTTTTAATACCTTGGTGGCAGACAATTACATCGAAATACTTGCAGCCACTGCTAACAACAAACCATCTGTAATTCAAGGATTTGAGGATCAATTTTGGCTTGCGG
>JBBQIF010000357.1:0-3491 GCA_038324665.1 Bacteroidia bacterium | reverse complement strand
AAAAATACTACACCTGTTGGGGGCTGATTTATTAATCCACACGGTAAAAACACCCGCCCTCCTGTTTTATTTAAACTTCACCCCAAATCTGTTTAATTATATTATACACCCCAAAACAGGTTCTGTTAATATAAATGGCATCTTGCGGACCCCTTGCTCCATTAGCTTCTCGCAGCTCAACCATTTTGGTAAACTTTTCGCCTAAAGCATAAATGGTCTTAAAATAAGCCTCATCACCAAAATCAAAGGTTTTTGAATTAAATGGTTTGCCTAAGAGGTTCAGCATTTCCTTAAATGTACTTTTAAGTATCGGAACCAATTTGGCGTTATCTTCTGGTAGGATGTACTCAAGTTTGTACATCATACGGGTAAACTCCTCTTCATTGTTTATTGCATCGCTGTTTAACAATGAAAAGTAATCTTTGTGGAATTGCTCGCTTATTTCCTTGACACAACCAAAATCTATGACGCCTAATCTAAGATCTTTGGTAATAATAAAGTTTCCCGGATGTGGGTCGGCATGAACAGTTTTAAGGATAAAGATCTGATGATAATAAAAGTCCCACAGTGCCTGACCGATTTTATTCTTAACCTCCTGCGAATGGTTTTGTTTCACAAATTCAGGTAAAGGGATACCCTCAATCCAATCCATGGTGATAATTTTATCGCCACTGTATTCAGGATAATACTTAGGAAAAACCACATTTTTGATAAGGGCGCAGGCTTCCGATATTTTAACTGAGCGCTTTATTTCAAGCCGGTAATCCGTTTCTTCAAGTAAGCGAGTTTCTACTTCCTTAAAATAACGTCCAACGTCCTTTCCTTTTAAATTCAATAACCTTGTAGCCAGTGGTTTTATCAGTTTTAGATCACTTTTTACACAGTCGGCCACACCTGGATATTGCACTTTCACAGCGTATTGCTGACCTGATATTTCAGCTTTGTGCACCTGCCCAATACTAGCAGCTTGTATGGCGTTTCTGGTAAAATTATCGAATATATCTGTAGGACTTTTTTTAAATTCCTGGTTAAAAGTTTTTACAACCAATGGGTAACTCAATGGGGGAGCGGAGTATTGCGCCATCTGGAACTTGTCTTGATAGGCTTGGGGCATAATATCTTTTCCCATACTCAGCATTTGGGCAACTTTCAATGCACTGCCTTTTAATTTGCTTAAAGTACCGTAGATATCTTCTGCATTTTCTTCATTCAATTCATCTTTTGTTAAATCGGGGTTTAATGCCTTTTTAACAAAGTATTTAATATAGTTGCCACCCACTTTAGCACCAGCACCCGCAAAATTAGCGGCCCTTTGTATCTTGGTAGTCGGTATTTTTAATTGTTCTTTTGCCATAATAGAACCCTGAGCGTAGTCGAAGGGTTATTTTTTCATAACATTCTGTAACAGGAATTTTCCCATGTCCAGCACACTGTCTAAAGCGCTTTTACCCATAAGTTCAAGCATTAAGTTAACAGATTTCTCTATGGCAGCATCAGTTTTTTCAAAACCTTTGCTATTATCGTTGGCCCAGAAATTAAGGATGAAAAGGCTATTCACCCAAACAGCATCATGGTAGCGATCACTGATAAATTTCCGCTCTTCTAGTTCATTTTCTGCTATACCTTGCTGAATGGCGGGTTTGGCGAAATTTTCTACCTGTTCCTTAAAATGCATCAGGTTTTTATTCAAAGGTCTATGTTCCTTTAGGCTATAAATGTAGTAACTCCTGTTTTGGTTGAGTGCCTCTACCATTGTGTAAAAGAATCCAAGCATTTTTTCACGGGCGTTATAAGTGGCAAATTCTTTGGATGCCATAAGGGTATTGATGGTATGTTCAGCAACATTTTTCCATATCAATACATCAATGTCTTTGAAGGACGCAAACTCCTTGTAAAAGGCAGTTTCGGCAATGTTAATATGTTTTGCAAATGCATAGACGGATGCAGGCTGCTTTTGTTCCGTCAATACATAATCCATATAAGCGGCAATAATTGTCTCACTCATAGTTACTGTTTTTTTCTGGGTTTTTGTGGCCATAATCGTATTATTTATTAAGTATTCAAAAGTAGAATTACAAAGGTTGCAATTTAATTAATTTTCGGCAGACGAGTTTTATAGGCGATGGAATTTTTTTTATATGATTTAAAGGAAATTAGTATATTTGTTATATGAATTTCGTTATAATGGATTTGCAGGTTACCCTCTTTGTATGGTATAACCTATCGCTAGTGATTCTGTTTATCATGAGCTTGTTATTTTGGAAGTATTATCATGTATTTGAATTCAGAGATAAGTTAATCCTTAATTACTTGGGTTTAATATTTGGACTTGGGATGTTTGTATTTCTTTACTTTGATTATCCCAGCAGCAATTCTTTCTGGTTGGTAATATTGCCATTTTCTATTTTGTATGGTATCTATAGACTCAGAAGGCTATACCAGACAAAAGGACTGCCATTAAATATGATAAGAGACAAGATCGCTTTAAAACTCCTTAATATATGTTCAATTACGGCCATTGTAATTTATTTTAGCTTTAGCGGCACATTTAATATCCTTATTATCTTACTTCTTTTATTATTTCCATTAAAAGAATCCTATTATGTATGGAAACTTTACAAATTGAAAGAGGTTGATGGCACTGCTGCAACTGAAATCTAATTTAAATATTTCATTCCCGTGTTTCTGTAATTATCACATCATCACACTTCAATAAAATACAGTGTGACTATCTCCTCAATATCACCTAGTGACCCTTTGACAAGCTCAGTATTCTTCATTATCAAATTACCAAATCATACTTCGGCTCCGCACAGTATGCTTTAATACGCTTTCCTCACATTCCTCAACCTCAAAAAATTAGCAGGATTACTGGTCAAACCTTTTACCCAAGGATGATTCATACGGATACTTTCGTCGTAATATAAAACGATGCAGACTGCGGACTGGGTAGCTATATTATCGGCTTTTGCAAGTAAATCATTCCTTAAACTATCATTGGTAGCGAGGTTGCTTTGATTGATATAAGCATTGGCTTCCGCATTATAAAAATGAAAATAATTGGGGCCATTGGGACTAAAATTTTCCTTCTTAAAACATACCATGTAGTTTTCTGCATCGGGATAATCGGCTATCCAACTTCCCCTGAAAAAATTGGCCTTTTGTTCTTTTTTTAATTGCCTTAAAAAGCTGGATGGATGTACCTCTATTTTAATTGGAATTCCTACTAATTCCAGTTCTTTCTGCACAAACACAGCCATGTCAAGATAATCTGATGTAATATTTAAAACAATGGGTTCTGCAGTTTTAAAATCAATGCCACTTTCAACTACTAAACCTTTTGCTTTTATTGGGTCATAAGTGTAACCCTTTACGAGATGATAAGGATAGGCAGGCAGACCCACAGGAACAAAGCCATATTCAGCAGCAATACCCACTCCATTTCTAATATATGCAATCATTTTCTTCTTATCAATGGCATATTGCATGGC
>JBBQIF010000356.1:0-3506 GCA_038324665.1 Bacteroidia bacterium | reverse complement strand
AAAACTCTCATCCACCTGATATAGAATTCATGTATGTTAGTATATATAAAGATGAAGAATTAACCGGTGTTATGTATTTGCAACATCTTATTTTCTCACAGAACCATTTCAATAAGGATTTGATCCAACACCCGTTATTGAAATTTTGCAAACCTGTTTTGTCAAAATTAAAGGCGCACCTTTTAATCTGCGGCAATTTATTCAGGGTTAATTTTCAGGGATTTTATTTTAAAGATAAGAAAGACCGCATTGATATTTTTGATTGCCTTAATTTATTTAAACAACAGGAAAAAAAGGTGAACTATTGTGGCATCCTTGTAAAAGACTGTAAAAGAGAATTTGAGAAAACCGGTTATTCCTGCTTTAAATTCTCACCTTTTAGGCAGGATTTAACCATGGAGATGACTATAAAGCCTGAATGGCAAAATTTTGATGAATATATAGCCGCACTTAGTAAGAAATATAGACAAAGAGCTATTAAGATCAGAAAGTCAATTGATGGAGTCGAACGAAAATATTTAACACTCGAAGAGATTATCGTTTATCAAAAAGACATAGAAACCTTATACCTGAATGTTGTCAATAAGCAATCCTTAGCCCTTGGTATTCTTGGTAAGGATTATTTTATTGAAATGAAAAGGCAATTAAAGGAAAACTTCGAAATGTTAGCATTTATTAAAGATGGGAAACTCCTTGCCTTTAGCGGCCATATTTACTATCCATTGAAAAATGCCATGGAACTGCATTATATCGGTTTTGATTACAGTGTGAACCATCAATATAATTTATATTTCAATATTATTTTTGATGGCATAGAAACAGCGATTCTTAAAAAATACAGCACACTTGAGATGGGTCGCACAGCGCGGGAAGCAAAAGCAAGCGCTGGAGCCAAAGCCGTAGAAAATTTCAATTATATATGGGTAAAGTCAGGTTTACCTAGACTTACTGTAAATTTCTTGTCCGGAAAATTCGAGGATAAAATGGGTGATGATTGGCAAAACAGGAATCCGTTCAAGTAAGTAGTTCCTGTTTATTCAAAAGTACTATTGTACACTTAAAACCTTAAAAACCGTACGCCTATTCAATGCCTTACCTTCAATGGTTTTATTGTCAGCAACCGGCTTAGTATCTCCATATCCCATAGCATTCAACCTTGTAATTTCTATTCCGGCCTTAACTAGATACTCTTTTACTGCCTTAGCTCTGTTATATGAAAGCGTAATGTTCTTAGCCTTATCGCCTGAATTATCTGTGTGTCCGCCAATCTCAATCTTCATAAAAGGGAATTTTTTAAGCAAAAGTACCAATTTATCCAGCTCTGGTTTTGATTCTTCCTTGATTTCAAACCTGTCCACATCAAAGAAAATATTAGCAAGCTTTACATCAATATTTATTTCAGGCTTTTGAAGTGGAACATCTATCTGGTATGGTTCAAGGCTTTTATTTTCCTTTAATGAAAAATTGTCTGAGTAGAACAAATAGTTAGTTTGATCCACATTTAACATATAGTTTTTATTGGCATTCAATATTACCAAGAATTCACCGGTTACTTTATCACTGTGGATACTGGTTACAATTTTACCTGTAGCAAGGTCAGTCAATTCAACTTTTGCGCCAATTTTTTCAAAAGTCTTGGCATCAAACACCTTCCCTTTGACATAACTAATAGGGTCGGGCCTGATAGCAGGATACAATGGGAATTTATAAATATCGAGTTCGCCAAAACCTCCGGGTTTATTTGTAGTAATATAGCCGTACTCACCTTTCCTATCCACAATTAAACCCAACTCCTCTCCTCCCGTATTGATTGGGTATCCGATATTCACCGGTTTTTGGAATTTGCCGTCCGGTCCTTTTTTAGACATAAAGATATCCATATTGCCTAAGCCAAGAAGGCCGTTGGAGCTGAAATATAATGTATTGTCGTCGAAATGTATAAATGGAGCGGCTTCATTCCCTGCAGTATTAATCTCAGGGCCTAAATTAATAGGAAGGTCGAATCTTCCATCCTTAAATTTTGACATGTAAAGATCCATTCCTCCGAAACCTCCCGGCCTTGCACTTGTAAAATAGATAGTTAATCCATCAGAACTAATTGAAGGTTGCGATTCCCATGATCCAGAGTTAATTGGGATACCGAGATTTACAGGGTTGCTCCATTTACCGCCATTATAAATTGAAAAATAGAGATCACAACTTCCCTGCCCCTGGGGCTCACCCCGCTCATTTAAACGATTACAAGCTGTATAAAAAATAAATTTTCCATCAGAAGTTACAGAAATTGTGCCCTCATTATCAGGGGTATTTACCGGATATGGCATCGGCGTTGCTACACTCCAGGTACTATCAGTTAATGCAGTAGAAACATAAAAATCCTCCTGCATTCTTCGCTCATTGCTACCAACCAACCGAGTAAAATAGAAATTCTTATTATCAAGCGTTAATCCCGGAAAGTACTCCCCGTTTTCAGTATTGATAGAAGGTCCCATATTTTTCGGAGCAAAAGGCACCGGATTTTTAATGAGCGTGTTGCAAACATCCATATTAAGAATCTCTTTGTTAACATCAGCAATCCTCCTGGGATCTAGCTTCTTGGGGCTAGTTAAATATTTCTGATAGTTTTCCTTTGCTAGGTCGTATTCCATATTGTTTTTGTAAGCAATCGCAATCCTGTAATAGTTGAGATAATCATTCGGCTCAAGGGTCATCAATTTTTTGCAGGCATTAATGGCATTTAAGAAATTGCCCGACCTATTTTCGATCTCTATTTTGTATTCCCATACCTTCGAGCTGAAACTGTCCTTTTTCACCCCCTTATTGATCAATTCAAGCGCCTTCTTATAATCTTCGTTCATGTAGGCGACATAAGCTTCATCGGCGAGTTTATCCGCAGGACTGATAAACGCTTTTTTTCCGGGTTGTGCAGTGGCACAGCTAAAAAGAGTAAAAGCAAGAAGTATTAATAGGGTATTTTTCATGTAGGACTGATATTTTCTATTTAACATTTATATTGCAAATTTATTGTTTGTAGACCAATGTTAACGGATAATAAATGAACATATTTATTTGAAATCAAAATTCGTCATTATATTAAATCTATTTAATCAATATTCGGACCAAAAAAACTAACCACAATTAGACCTTATTTGGCATGTACGTTATTACTGTAAAATTTCATCAAACATGGGTTTGGTATAAGTATAATTTCAATATGTGTAATTCCTTAGGGAGATTAAAATATTATCTTTGTTATTACCTATGAAAATTATTAATGTCAAATACCTGAAAGAATACAAACTGGAAGTTATTTTCCGAAATGGCACCTCAAAGCTAATAGATATGGCCTTTTTCCTGAAAGGATCTCTTAATCCTATTATTGCTAGGTTCAAGGACAAAGCCCTTTTCAAAAAGGTTTTTATCAATGAAGGTAACTTAGTATGGGGAGAATACGATATTGTAATTACAGGTCATACCGTCTTGGAAGAGGAGTTTTGGCAAAATAA
>JBBQIF010000355.1:0-3525 GCA_038324665.1 Bacteroidia bacterium | reverse complement strand
GAGTGAAGACAGTAGATTTCAATGCTGCTAACTTAAATACTGGTGTTTACTTTGCTAAGATTAATTCTGATTTTGGAAGTACAACCGTTAAGATGCTTATATCTAAATAAACTAAAACAATAACTATAACAAAGGCGGGCTCATTAAAATGGGTCCGCTTTTTTTATGTAGTAGTATTTTAAATTAAAGAATTTTTAAATCCGGGAACCATGGAACCTGAATAACCCTAAATCAAGTTCAGGGCAGGCTCCAAGAATTTTGGGCACATAACGTTCTGAATGAATTAGAAACTAGAACAAAAACCATAACGACAAAAGGCACAAAAGACAAAAGAAAACAAAAGAGATTGCTGAATAAATAATCCCAATAAAAGCCCGCTTTTATTTCCTTTTGTGTCCTTTTGTTACTTTATGGTTTTCCTTTTGTGGTTAAAGGTTTTATGTTTGACTTGTTCTGAAAAAAGTTTACACCTGGGGGGTAAGGCCTAGGTCTTTTTTTGAACAACAAAAGAGCACAAAAGTTGTTTCTGAATGAATTCAGAAATTAACTTTCTTATCCATAAGTGCTCTCAAGTGTGGTTCAATTGCTTTAAACTTAATTTGGTTTAATTAAAACCGTATCGGTCTTTGTATCGTATATCCAATTATTAAATCAAACCAACATGAACAAAATAACCAACTACATCATTTTATTCCTTTTAGTCGGCTTGGCAGCCTGCAATAGCAGCACAAGTGCTAAGAAGGAATCAGGAACAGAGTCGTCAACAAATTTCGCCTCTTTAAAAGAGAGAAATGATGCCCTCGCAAAAGCAGGCGACTGGGTCAGTATTCAAAACAAAGTGAATGATCTCTTAAACAAAATTAAGATGGATTCTACTGACACAAAATCCAAGATTCAACTTGCCCAAATATACATGCAGGAAGCCCGTATTACTGGAGAACATCCTTATTATTACCCTGCTACTTTAGTCATATTAGACAATGTATTGAAACAAGATCCCAAACATTTTGAAGCCTTGGCATTTAAAGCATCTGTTTTACTTTCATTGCATCATTTTAAGGAGGCTTTGGAAGTAGGAAATACAGCAGTGGCTATCAATGCCAATAATGGCTTTATTTACGGTGTGCTTTGTGATGCCAATGTCGAATTAGGCAACTATGAAGCAGCAGTCAAAATGTCGGACAAAATGCAGGCGATTAGGCCGGGACTAGAGTCTTATTCACGTGCTTCTTATTTAAGGGAAATATACGGTCAGAATGCAGGTGCTATTGATGCTATGGAAATGGCCTTCCAAGCAGGTATGCCAGGTTCCGAAGAAGCTTCATGGGCAGGTAATACTTTGAGCCGTTTACTGGAAAATAATGGTGAACTTACAAAAGCTGAAGAGGTTTCACAAGTCATATTGCAACAAAGACCGTCTTATGCGTTTGCAACAGATGCATTAGGCAGGATAGAAATGGCCAAGGGGAATTATGACAAAGCAATCGCCTATTTCAATGATGCAATTAAAGTAATGCCGGAATTTTCTTTTTATGAAAATATGGCCGAGGCTTATGAGGCCAAAGGTGACAAGGCTAATGCCAAAGAAATTTATAAAAATGTGCTGGTTATGCTGAACGAGGATGCGCAAAGCGGTCATTATGCAGACATGGAGTTGGCAATGGTTTACTTAAAACTGGGAGATAATGCCAATGCGATGAAACATGCCAAAATTGAATATGACAGACGCCCTTTAAATATTGATGTGAATACCACTATGGCCTGGGTGCTTTATAAAGATAACAAACATTCGGAAGCTAAAAGATACATGGATGTGGCTTTAAGAACCGGCAAGAAAAATGCAGAACTTTTAAGTAAAGCATCAATGATAGAAAAGGCAGACGGGAATCAGAAAAAATCAAATGAATTGATGAAACAGGCCATGAAAATAAATCCTCAATCAAAATTGAGATCTTCATAATTTTTGAAATTATATTGAAATGCAATAATCCCGGGCATTAAATTGTCTGGGATTTTTTTTTTAATTGAGAATGGCACTATGAATTAAAACCTTTTGACTGTTTTTGTCGTATTTATATTTAACATGGCAAAAAATAGTTACTTCTTCATCTTCATTTTAATATTTGGCTATAAACAGCAATTGTTTTCACAAACAGGCAGTTTGTCAGGCAAAGTTTCATTTAATGGTGAACCAGTGACTAATTGTATTATCAGCATAAAAACAATTTCTAAAATTGCGCTTACAGATTCTACAGGCAGATATTCGATTAAGGAATTACCGATGGGTAATTATAGCATATCTGTGAGTAGGATTGGTTATTTTGAACAATTAAAGCAAGTAAGGATAAAAAAAGATGTTGCTTTTATACTTGATTTACAAATGACCCCTAATGTAGTTGAATTAAAGGGCGTGAGTATTCAGGGAGCCAAAAATAAAAATGTTACCGGTAAACTTGATATGCAATTAAGACCTGTGTCATCCTCTCAAGATCTATTGCGACTCGTTCCCGGTTTATTTATTGCTCAACATGCTGGAGGAGGCAAGGCTGAACAGATATTCTTAAGGGGATTCGATGTGGACCATGGCACTGATTTTGCTATTTATGTAGATGGAATTCCAGTAAATATGCCTTCTCATGCCCATGGACAGGGTTATGCAGACCTCCATTTTTTAATTCCCGAAACAGTAAAAGAACTTGAGGTGAGTAAGGGGCCTCACAATACAAAGTATGGCGACCTTGCAACTGCTGGTTCAGGGGAGTTTAGGACGCTTAATTCACTGGATAGAAATATGGTGAAAATAGAAGTTGGCATGTTTAATACAGGCAGAATCTTAGGCATGTTTATCCTGTTGGATAATAAACACCTTTTCTCCAAAAAGAAAGAAAACCTATATGTTGCTGGAGAGTATAAATATTCTAATTCTTATTTCCAGAACAAGCAAGATTTTAACCGATCAAATTTGTTTGCAAAATATTCAGGTGAATTGAATAATGGCGGGAATTTAACTATTTCTCTATCTACATTCCAAAGCAAATGGAATGCCTCAGGGCAAATTCCCGATCGCAAAGTTGAGGATTTAACAATCTCCCGTTTCGGCAGTATTGACCCAACAGAAGGGGGTAAAACTGGCAGGACTAATTTTAACATCATTTATGAAAAGAAATTGAACAATGCCATCTTGAAAAACCAAGTCTTTTACAGCCGTTATGATTTTAGTCTGTTTTCTAATTTCACCTTCTATTTGCATGATTCAGTTAACGGAGACCAAATAAGACAAGTGGACCACAGAAATATAATGGGTTATAATTCAACACTTCAACTGAATAATAAGCTAGGTTCAAAAGACCTGACCACTTTACTGGGAGCATGCATTAGATATGATAATTCTGAAATTCAATTAAACCACACAGTTAAAAGAGAATTTTTAAATAGTAAGGTTTATGGAAAATTAAATCAGGTGAATGCCTGGTTCTATACCGATGAAACTTATCAGGTAAGTTCAAAATTAAAACTGAACTTAGG
>JBBQIF010000354.1:0-3530 GCA_038324665.1 Bacteroidia bacterium | reverse complement strand
CTTGAATTGAAACTGCCCCGAAGGTTCCATGATGGACCAATGGCAGATGCTTTCTTCACAGCCAATTTAAATTGCACGGCAGAGGTGGATTTTTTGGTCAATAGCAAGAAATTTATCTCAATTGCCAATGCGGCTGAATTTTCTTATTCGGATAAAATTTATTTGAAATTCAATAAATTACTGAATATAGATAACCTGGGAGTGGTTGTCAAACAGGTTGATGCAAATGGTGTTGAAATAAAAACACTTTTTACCAAGGAATTGGATTATGCCGATTTGTTGGATTCAACAAAACTAGAACTTAATGGGCTATTCAATTCAACAAACCCAGCAAATAACGATATTCCTTTTGTTAACAATAATACTACATTTTACAGAGTAGGAATCTATGTTAACAATATTAAAAAGTTGAATTATTGCGCCTTTAAATACCTTAATAATAATAATTATTTTAAAATAACTTCTTGTAAGTCAAGCTCCGTTTTTACCCTTAATAATTTATCAGGGAGTACTATAAAAAATCCCGTGACTGTGAACCATGGTGAAAAAATCATTCTAGAAGGAAGCCATTCAAAAGGCTATAGCGGCTACAGGATTATTCTTAGAGAAATGGATAGCTTGGGTAATTATTTAAAAACAGAATATAATGCCTTGTATAGTGGAAAATTGCCAATAGGAATTGATTTGAATAATGTGGTCAGTAAAGCCACTTCAGGAGCACTCAATTATATACCTTCAGATGGTATAAATAACTGTAGATGGTATAATGTTTCATTGGTTACTTTCAACAGCTATCCACCGAATAATGGGTGTTCTAGTTGGGAAGTGAGTGGCGAGGCAATAAAAGTTAATTGCTCAGCTACCTCCGCCTTGAAATTATCAGGAGGTTTCATTCACAATGGATTCACTCAATATTTTTATGCAGACCCTATCCTGATGGATGGTAGTGGTTCCTATGGTGAAACTGGTTTTAAAATAAGTATTCAGGAGGTAGATTCAGGGAAACATACATTCGGATCAATTTATACTCAATCCTATGCTCATCCCTTTGATACCGCTTTGGAATTAAATGAAGTTTTTAAACAAGCAACTTCTTCACTTTATAATTATCTTTTGCCTGGTGTAAATACTGGTCGTTACTATATAGTGACATTGACAGTGATGAATAATGGTAACGGAGGTTGCACTGCAGGTGATGAAAGTATTAGTTATGTAGAAATTAGTTCTTGCCATACCTCACTTAATTTTAATATCAATAACAAACAGGCTGGAAACACTATAAGTAATCCTTATATCTTTAATTATTCGACCCCACTCTTGTTGGATGCATTAGGAACCACTGGTGAAACTGGCTATAGGATTATATTAACTTCATTTGACCAGAATAAGAAGGTAATAAATGTTTACAACGTACTTTATAACCATCCTTTTAATTCAATTGAAGAGTTGAATAGGTGGTACACAAAAAATGGGGACTCAAATGTAAATTACATACCTTCTCGCAATTCCCTTACAACGATTACATGGAAACTGTCAGTAACTGTTTTTAATGCTAACGGTAACCAAGGGTGTGATACAGCCAAGCAGCGAGACCTTTTCTTAGTGTTGCAAAGTAACCTGCAATGTGCTTCAGATCTGAATCATCTCGATAATAGTGATAAGAAGGATTCTATTAAACTAATTTGTAATGAACCTGAAATTAAGCTATATCCTGTTTACAAGGATTATGGAGAGAATAGCTACAAAATAATAATGGAAGAACTGGAGTGGGCAACTTGGCTGAGTCCTCCAAGGTATATCACTTATATGAGGCGACATAAGGACATAGCTTGGAATACAATCTATAAATTGGAAAAGAAATATACAGAGACTTTTGAAAGTAAGTTTAATTTACCGCTTGATCTGGAACTTTTTTGGTATGAGAAGTGTGGTTATAAAATAGATAAGTCTAAGGTTTACAGGGTAACCTTGATAACACGTAATGAATTGGACAGTTGTAATGATACTTGGACTTTCAGGTATAAGTGTACAGGTAAAGTCAATAATTTAGGGTTGGATTCAGCCACAATTCAGCCTGAAAATAATAATCTGCAAAAAGTTATTTCTTCAGTCAATAAAGTGTCGTTAACGGATGAATTATTCCAGGTCTATCCTAACCCAACTAATTATTCATTGTCAGTTATTATATCAAACCTTCGTTCTGTTAATGGCATGATCCAGATTTTTAATACGGATGGTAAATTAATGCATGAAAGTTCATTTCAGAATATTGACGCTGTGTCTGAAAAAGAATTTATACTCGACATTTCTTCTTATAGTAGCGGTTCTTATATATTGAAGGTAACGACAGATAACAGTTCTGCAATACGAAAAATTATCAAGATCTGATTAGGATAAGTAAATAAATAAAGAAGCTATTAATCGCGCCGCTGCATGATGGAATACAATATTCTGTTTTTAAAACCATATCCCACAATTAATATAGGTATGGTTCAATTTTCTCCTTAAAAATTTGATAAGATTTACCCATTAAATGTGAACCATCATTGCTTATCGACAAATCCATAACATCATCCTTATTCCTAAAAGCAGTATTCAAGTCTATGTAGATGTACTCATTTTTCTCAGCCAGATTTTTTAAACCTTCATTAAATGTTGCTATCACTTTTGTGGCATTTTTATCATAATCCAAGCCTACCGGCAATACGCTAATAAGGTAACCCTTGGTAGTGGGGCATTTTGTTTTGATGACATCAATTATTTTACTACAATTGCCCAGCATTTCTTTCATGGGCATACCATAGCCAATATCATTAGCCCCTGTCATTATGAAAATTTTCTGAGGTGGAATATTGACAATATTGCCCAGACGATTCAGAAGGCCTTCTGTTGTTTCACCACTAATACCTCTGTTTTTAATTGTTGGATTATTGAACAATTCTGCAAGTTCACAGCCGTCAATAATGCTATGACCGAGGAAAATAATATCACTGGTATCGCGAGGTAATGTATCAAAAAGATCCTTCCGCTGGTCATAATAGGGGCCATAAGGGGAGTGCTTGTAAACGTACGCCACACCCATTTTCCTTTTCAGAACGTTGATACCTCCTTTTTTGAAAAGAATATAAAAGGCCGCAATAAAGAAGAGGAGGTTTAGGATTAAAGAAATAGTGATCAGCATTTTTTTCATTCGATTAAATTACGTTCGCAAGTTAAATATTATAATTTGATTCATTATATTTCGGAACTTTATTTATGTTACACATTCCAATCCCAAAAAAAATAATAAAAAGCATAGTTATCATAACCATCCTCTCGTTTTTAATGATTACTTGCAAGAAAAAAAAGGAGCCTGCCAAAGCAGAATCCATTTTTGTAGGCCAAGATTACGAAGGTGGAAAAGTGGCTTATATATTTGAACCCGGTGATGACGGTTTTATTGCCGGAAAGGCACATGGCCTTATTGCTGCAACTGCAGACCAAAGCACCACTGTTGAATGGGGCTGCTACAGCACATCAATAGTCAATGC
>JBBQIF010000353.1:0-3549 GCA_038324665.1 Bacteroidia bacterium | reverse complement strand
TAGAATATGTGGCTTTTTGTGGTGTATACCATTGTGAGCCAAAAGGTATATTGGATAAGTTAAAATTCGTAGCGTACTTAAAGTCCTTAAATACGGGAGAGGTAAATGTCAAATTTGGACCACATTTGAAACAACACCTTTCTTTCCAACTTAGATGATTTGCGTTTACACTTGTAAAGTAGCTGCCAGAAATGTTGTTCAAAATTTCCGCATCTATTAATTTAGATGTGTAATCATACGTCAAAATCATTATTACTGGTTCACTGTTGGGTAAATTATTTCTTTTCAGTTTTATGTAGAATTTAACGAATGCTTTTCCGTAATTATTAGAACCTAAAAGCATAAAGTTTAGTTCTTTAAAACAAGTAATAGGTACATATTTAGTTCTAAATCTTATTATTGTTCCAGTATCATATGGAAAAGCTTTAGATACATACTCCAACTCCAATCCTTGTGAATTTAATACACTTGTAATACGCCTTTCGAGCCCAGTTTGGTTTGTATCGCAATATTTCTTTTTAGGGACCAAACCTTGATCCCATAAGGATTGAAATAGGATGGGATTCATACCACTCCAAATTGTACCTGCTGTATCGGGTAACCACCAACACCAATTGGTATCTAGAAAAGATTGTGTTGCTGACATTAAATCGTGGTAAGGAATTGCAAAAGTCTCCCCAATTTTGTCAGGTCGATTTATATATAAATTATTGCTATTATTATACTCAAGCACAATTGCAGCTTCTATACTTTCTACATTCAAATTGGCTGCTGGATTCAAAACATATTTAATATTAGATTTGGGTCTATATTCTCTTAATTTCACATCTAATGCACCATCAAAATTATCGTCTTCTATATACTCTTTTTCACACTGGTTTAAGCCCAAATTCAATTGATCAAGAGTGAAATTAGAAATACTTGGGGTTAATTCGGCATATTCCAATTGCGGCAAATCAAGCACGTTAAAAACTCCCAAAACATTGTTATAAATTGGGGCTAAGTAGTCACTTGTATTGGATGGAATGGGTGAACCTGGTGTGAAAAATTCAACGTTTGAAATATTATTCTGCTCTGTAATTGAACCTGTTAATTTTAGGCTTACATCATACGTTACTGGGCCCATTTTGGGTGTTTCTGCCTGTTTTTCTCCACCGTTCACTAGCAAATCCAACACGCCAATAGCTGCCCCAACGTAGGGCAACGCACTTGCAACTCCATTAATATTATTAAGAAATTTGCCAAATTTTGCATCTTTTGGTGTTTTTACTCCCATCATTATTTTAAATGAATCTGGCGACGCAAAAAATTTCTTTAAACCATCTTTAGCAAGATTATTCAGAATTGGGTCATCGCTAGCGTATGCAATATTGTCTTTTTTGTACCAAGCTCTGACTAATTCTTTTTGAAGTGCTCTGCTGCCATAGTTCACTATTTTATCGGCTGTATTTTTTGCTTTATTCCAATCTTCATATCCCTTTAGGCCTGCTTTATTAGCTGCATCAAAAAATGACATGAAACCATCATTTTGCTGATTAACGTTGCTGCCGCTTGCAATACTTTGTTGTGTAATTGAACCATCAATTGTTGCATTTATAGATGCGGTTGATAAAACAACTACCTGCATTTGTAATATACTTTTTTTGCCAATCTGACTTTGCGGATTCTCGCATGTACAAGGATCGTAGCTTGTTAGCAATTCGGCTACAAACCATTGGTAATTGGTATTGGCGAATGTTGGATACTGTTGGATTTGATTGAGTTGTTTGTATTCTAAGGTAGGTTTAAATTCTATTATAGTTTTAGCTATAGGTTCCCCATGGCTAAACAATGCCCTTGCCGCTTCACTGTTTCCTTTCTTAAGGTTTTGAGTGCTATTATTATCAGAAAAACCAATACGTACAATACCAGATTGTTGTGTTCTAGATCCAAAAACAGCTACAAATATTTTCATTTTACCATTTACACGGTTGTACAATATAAAGTAAGGTGACGTACGCGCTACACCAGTATTATTGGCTGGTGATGTGTTTGGAGTGCCAAAATCCTTTAGGAGTAATTCCCAACCATCTTCTGGATTAATGTCTTGTTGTTCTTTATTTTGGCCTCTAAACAGGTAATTTGAAACATTTTGGTATCCATCAGGAGTTCCGGTACCACCTACGTTCACATGGAAATAAGGCATCGCAATCATGGCAGTCGCATTATCTAAATTATTACTCAAATATACAGGATATACCGCACCTTTTTGTGTCCAGTTCCATACGTTGTTTGTACCAGTTACACGCCAGTCTGTGGTGGTTGTATTTAGTGTTTCACTGCATGCCTGCTGTCCGAAAGCATTTGCATTAAAAAAGAGCAAAGTGCAGATAATTGAATTTTGAAATATTTTCATACTTATTTTATTTTAATACCGTTAAATTCATCTTTCCACGATTGGCCGGTCCAAGGTTGTGAAAAATCTTGCCATCCCATTTCAATATGCAGAGATTTTCGATCTTTGCCGAGAAGGGCTATGCCTCTCACTTTAACCATTGTAATTTTCGAATTTGAATCATTCGGTTTTCGCAATCCAGCGAATATGCAACCGAATGGGATGCTTCCAAATGGCTGACTTATGACATACTGGCAATCTTCAAAGGTATTATATCCGTTAGGAATGTTTATTAAATATCCGTTTGGTCGAATGAACGGATCGACTGCTGGACAATATAAATTGCTGTCATAAAACCCGATGATTACTTCTGAAACTGGCATACTTTTATAATA
Source organism: Bacteroidia bacterium (assembly GCA_038324665.1). Lineage (GTDB taxonomy): Bacteria > Bacteroidota > Bacteroidia > NS11-12g > UBA955 > JABMMZ01. The sequence continues at coordinate 780 of JBBQIF010000353.1, read as the reverse complement.
CCCTTTATAAAAGCCTTTAATGGGTGTTGGATTAGTGAATACATGTTTTTTTAAATTCATATCCCAATAATATTCTTCGGGCCAAGTAAAGATTTTATGTATAGAGGTATCTCTTCCATCGTCTGATGGGAAACATTTACTATTTGGATGTTTATTAACTACAATCAATGAAACATTATCATGCAAATTACGAGGAAAAGAATTTCGAATAAATGATTTTGTATGCAATGTTTCAGCACCTATTGTCCAAATAAATGAATCTGCATCATTTAATGCCCTAAATCTGACTGTAGAAACATAACCACCATTAAAAGTATCTGCTTCAATCCAAATTTCTTTTCCATTCCAATCATCTAAAAGCAATTCTTCTATTACAAATTGGGCCGAGGTTTCTTTTTTGCCATAGCAAGGGTCATAATTTTCACAATCAGGGTTAGCTTTGTCATAGCATTTCTTTTTGCAACTGCCTAATCCAGTAACAATGAAAAATCCGAACATTAATACCAATAAATAGCGCATAGTATTAATGCTTTAATTTTAACTCAATAATTTCTAATTTATTTATCAGGATCTCAATTTGCTTTTGTTGCTCTGCAAGTTTCTCATCCTGTGCAATTGCATATAAAGTAATAGCGCTTTTACAGGTTATTATTTTCTTCATATTTTTGGTTTGTTTAACTTTTAGTTACACAAATCAAAGTTATAAATGTGATAAATGCAAATTATTTATGGAATATTTTATTTTTAGTCAAAACGTTGTCAAAGGCATTGGCTATAACG
>JBBQIF010000352.1:0-3551 GCA_038324665.1 Bacteroidia bacterium | reverse complement strand
AATTAGCCCTTCCTTGGAAAATCGTGCTGTCAATTTTAACTATTTTCCCCACAGTCCTTGATGGAACACTATCATTTGCCAAGTATTTCTTACTTTGGTTCAAGGTTATTAAAACTGCGTAAGCGTTAAAAGGAATTGCTTTTATGGTTGATTCATAATACCCATCTGGGTCAGACAACTTGTGGCTTATGACATCCAGTAATGTGGTATTATCCTTATCAAATAGCTCTATCACAGCATTATTTTCTTTTTTTGGCTGGCTATTGTCTTTGATGGATTGTGTGTAGGCAAGGTTAAAGCTGATGAAACTATCAACACATAAATTAGAATTGACTACAAGCGTTTTTTCCTGCTCGGGAATATTGAAATCAATCTGCCTTTTACAGGCAAAAAAAGTAAAGATGATCGTTATGGAAATAAGGTATTTCAAAAACTAATCTTATAATTTATATTAGGTAGAATAGGGAAAAGGCTTACTAGTTCCAAAACCCTTTCTCCATTCTGATTATAGGCCGGGGCAACATAAAATGCATTTAGGCGGTTGTAGGCATTAGAGGCCCCTATACTCCATACCCGTGTATACTTTGTCCTTTGTTTCTTAAAATTAAAATTAAAATCTAAACGGTGATAATCCGGGAATTTATAAGCGTTCCTGTTACCATAGACATAGATAATATTGTTAGGAGCTAAGCCGGAATTAGCATAATAAATCTGTGTTGGAATAGTCGTATTAGCACCCGTGGTATATACCCATGTTGTTGCCACATCTATTTTATCATTGAACTTATGATTAACAACAATGGCTAAATTATGCCTTCTGTCATATTTATAAGGAAATATTTTACCGCCATTTATTTCATTAAATTGCCTGAAATTCCAGCTATAGGTATAGCTCACCCAGCCTGTAGTTTTACCATTCCTTTTTTCAGCAAGGGTTTCCAACCCGTAGGCCCAACCGCGGCCTGTGGTTATTTTATCTTCCCAGTTATTATCTTTACCTATATAATTAACCTGCTCTTTGTATTCAATCAGGTTTTCCATGTTTTTATTGAATGCCTCAAGATTAAACAGATATTTTCCCTTTGAATAACTGATACCAGCACTCACAATATTGGCAAACTCCGGCTTCACTTTGGTAGTAGATGGCAGCCATAAATCTATTGGCAAACCAGCCGTTGAACTGGTTAATAAATGCAAAAATTGAAGGGAATTGCTATAGGCCGCATGTAGAATTATTTTTTTATTAGGTTTATAATTAAAGTTAATGCGTGGTTGGTTTTTATGATACTGAATGCCCTGCAAATTATATTGAGAATAGCGCAACCCTACATTAACCCCTGTTTTTCTATTCAGGCGGATAAAAATATCTGAATAGGCATTGAATTCAACGCTATTAATCGCTTCCTTAGATGAAGGAATCACCTGGATAATATTGCTTGCAAATGTGCTAACCTCTCGTGAAAACTGATGAAAAATAAACCCGCTTCCAGATTTAATACTCAGCCAATTTAATGGCTTATATTCAATATTATACATTAAATTCCAATCCCTGATGACGGAAATAAACCTATATTGGAATGTATTGTCAATATTTAGAATATCACTCTTCTCAGTATAGGAATAATTGGATTCATTACCGAAATTATACCTACTATAGGATGCCAGGAACCATCCAAATACTTTAGGACTAATTACATGATTATACCTCAGGGACCCTAGCTTGTTGCCCCAGAATAGGTTCTGATTATCTCTTTCCCGTATTACTTTTTCCGGGTCCTTCACTTTAAAGGAATTCTTGATAAATGAATTATCCAACCCATTATATATTGATAAGGCCAACTCATGTTTTGAATTGAACCTGTGATTAATCTTACCATTAAAATCATAGAAATAATAACTGGAATAGATGGGTGAAAATTGATTGCTGAAAATATTACTTCCGGTTAGGGTATTCAACACATCAAAGTAGGAGCGCCTTCCAGAAACTACTAACGTGGTCCTTTTATCTTTCGAAATAGGGCCATTAATTGTTAGCTTTGAAGCCAATACACCTATAGACACTTGGTAATTCAACTTTTTTGTATTCCCGTCAATAGTGCGCACATCAATAACACTGCTTAGCCTTCCTCCATATCTTGAGCTTATTCCTCCTTTAACAAGTGTAACATCCTTTACAACATCAGAATTAAAAATGCTAAAAAAACCATAAATGTGCGACGGGTTATATACTGGTACATCATCGAGCAAAATTAAATTCTGATCCGGACCGCCTCCTCGAATATTGAGACCTGTAGTACCATCATTGCCTGCACTGACGCCAGGTAACAATTGCAGGCATTTTATAATGTCTGTTTCCCCAAATAAAACCGGAAATTGCTTTAAAGTGTTGGCATTCATCCTAAATTCATCCGGTTTAAAACGGGTATTCTCCGGTTTGGAAGTTACCGTATACGTAGGTAAATTTATGCTTGATGTTAAATTCTCACTGAAAATAAAATTGGCGTTTAACCAAAAAGTATTAGTAACCGACTGGTAACCAACGTATGAATATATCATTTTTACGGTATCTTCATCTAGGGTAATACTATAGAAACCATCCTGATTTGTAGTGGTTCCCTTCAGGGTATATAAATCGTAAACATTTGCATTGATCAATTTTTCACCTGTTGCCCCATCGTAAACAAATCCTGAAATAGTATGCCGATTGATCTTACTTTCGGCTTTTGTAATAACAATACTATTACCATAAAGCAGGCTATAAGTAAGTTTATGGGGTTGAAGAAGCATAACCAGAACCACACTTAATTCCTCATCCTGAACCCTTATACTATAGGTTCCGGAAGGAATGATGCGCTGATTATAATTAAAGGTAGCTCCAGTATTTTGTTCTATTAACCTCAAAATCTCCGGAATGGTTTGTTTCTTAATTTTTAGTGTGATTTTTTTACTCAATAAGCCATTCTGTGCATCCAAATTATGACCAAATACACAAAAAAGTAAACAACAAAAAAAAGCGGTCTGCTTAAACATTCAGACCGCTAATGTAATTCTTTTTATTTTTATTTTACTATCACTTTGGAATTTAAGGTTTTACTTAAAAGTTCCGCTGCCTGATTGGCAGATAAATGGTTAAAGGTAAGTGTTAATTTCTCTGATTTTAGCTTCGTATCATATTCAAAAATAATATTGTATTGTGCCTCAAGTGCCAGAATGATTTTGTATAATTCTTCGTTTTCAAATATCAATTTTGACTCCATCCAACCTAATGTTGCATCATTTATTCCTGATTTAGTAAAAGAAACATTATCCTTAGATGTTATAACATCACCAGGCTTCATTTCATACTGACCCTGTTTTGTCATAAACGATACACTACCGACGGATAAAGCAACCTGAAAAGGCATATTTTTCCTGTTTTTGACATTAAATTTTGTACCTGTTACTTTCACATCACCAGCTTCAGTTTTCACTGTAAAAGGTTGATTGTTATGGTTTACCTCAAAATAAGCTTCACCAGAAAGAGTGACAATCCTTTCGCCAGTCTTGAAATC
>JBBQIF010000351.1:0-3551 GCA_038324665.1 Bacteroidia bacterium | reverse complement strand
TATACACCACCTCCATACAATCTTTGATCCAAGGATTACCAACGTGGCAGATCACAATTTTTAATTCTGGGTAGTCTACTGCTAAATCATCAATATGAATAGGATGAGAATATTTAATCCTGCCAGAAGGGGCGTAAGTGTCTCCAGAGTGAAACATGACAGGTACATCGTATTCTATAGCCATTTCATACATTACCTTTAACCTGCTATCATTGGGATAAAAAGGTTCGTAGCCGGGATAAAATTTTAAGCCCTTAATGAGGCCGTTATCCAAATATTCGCTTATTTCCCTAATGTCTTTATAGTTGTAATGGAGGTAGCTGATACCGGAAACAACACCAAGATTTTTCCTTCCCTTAATGGCTTCCACAACTTGAGTGGTGCTGGGTCTGTTTTCATTTACTTTGTAGGAGGAAAGTACCAGTGAATAGTCTACCTCATTTTCTAGCATGGTATCTGTTAAAAGGTTGAGGCAATCTTCAAGAGAACTCACTTTTTCTTCGTGGTAATTGTTAACATGGGTGTGTACGTCTATTATCATATTCTTTCTTTATTTAAATTATAAGTAATTAGTTCAGACTTTGCATTAGGATACTTTTCGGAGCAAAATTCCAACAACTATCGCACAGTTGCTGACTAATGTTAACAAGCAGCACAATACGTGAAGTTTCGTGTGCCTCTGTGCGGCATGCAAAATTTGTAAATTGTTGCATAACTTTGAAATACGAATATAGAGAAAAATTTTTAAAAATTGAGTACAATGTTCAAAAGCTTAGCCATTAGTGGATAAAAGACTTCTAAATCAAGTTGCAGGAAGAAATGGTAAAGACTAGGCATCTTTGGCTATGTTAATGCTTTGTTATAGTTTCGCAAATTAGCAGATTTTTGTTGCGAAGTTAACCTTGAAGCACCTATGGCAAAATGCTTAGTATGGACCTTCAATACTATGCTTTGATGAATTGTATAAGGATAATGCTATAACACTTGTAGTTTGGGTATATACCCATATTAGATAAGTTTTCGATAAATCGCAAACCAAACGACCTGGCATAACTCTTTACAAATCATAATTGTATAGGACATGCCCTTCGTACAGAGTGTTTTCTTCGCACTTAGCGAAACAATAGTTCAGCGATCTCATAGCCTGTGCCGAAAGCTTTCTGTAACCAAAGGGAGTAAAACCTACTTAGCATGGGTATAAAAGTGAGTATCTATTATAATTCTGGTTACAACGGGCTAATTATTTTACCATCCTCCATAGTGATTGTCCTATGCGTTTTAGCTGCAAAATCCAAATCATGAGTTACAATTAGTAAGGATTGGTGGAATTCTTCTGCCAGCTCCTTGAAAATATTGAACACTACATCGCTGTTCTTTTTATCCAGATTTCCGGTAGGTTCATCTCCCATAATAATAAGTGGTTCATTGATTAATGCCCTAGCAATGGCTACACGCTGTTTTTGACCACCACTTAATTGGTTGGGGTATTTCAATGCCTCCTTTTCTATTCCAAGGATTTTTAATTTCTCATAAGCATTGTGTTCTATTTCTTTGGGTATAAGCTTGCCGAATTTGAGTCCGGGCAGCATGACATTTTGGAGGTTGTTAAACTCATTGAGCAGGTAGTGGAACTGAAATACAAATCCAATTTTTTCATTTCGCACGCTTGCTAATTCCCCGTCTTTTTTGTTTTTCATGTTGATGCCGTCTAAGATCAACTCCCCTTCATAGCTCGTATCCATGGTAGATAAAATGTAGAGCAAAGTTGATTTGCCGCAACCAGACTTTCCAACAATTGAAACAAACTCGCCAGAATTGATGGAAAAAGTCACATCGGTAAGTATTTTCACAGTAATGGGGTCATGAAATGATTTACTAATGCCTATGGCTTCTATGACTATCTTTTTCATACCTATTTGCCTCTAATGATATCTACCGGATCTATTTTACTTGCTTTTTTGGAAGGGAAGTACCCTGCCAAATAGGTAGTTATAATTGAAAAAACCGCTCCAATTATATAGAATTGTGGATTGTAATTGATAGGGTAGGTTTTTACAGTTGGCAAGGAAGCAGTGTTGAAGGGGATTTGGCCAATCAATGCCGATAATCCTAATCCGCATAACAGGCCAAGTGCACCACCAACCAGACCAATAGTTAATGCAATTGTAATAAATATAGCATTCACATCTCTACCGGAAAAGCCAGTTGCTTTCAGAATCGCAATGGCATCCATCTTTTCATAAATCATCATGTTCAATATATTATAAATCCCGAATCCGGCAACAATAAGCAATGTGATGCCCACTGCGTAAGAAATAAGTGTCCGCACAGTACTCCCGGTTTCAAATTGAGCATTGGCGGTTTGGATATCAATTGCCTCTACTTCGAAGAGCTTGTTATACCTTTTTGCAAGTGCTGGCGCTAAGGTCATGTCAACTAATTTAATTTGAATATCAGTGACATAACTGGCCGGTTTCCCGAGTATTTTTTGAGTCGTGGCGAGTGTAGCATAACTTTGAACTTTGTCTAGCTCATCTATCCCGGATTGAAAAAACCCAACTACTTTTAACGGAAATCGGGTGCCATTGCTGGTTGTTATTTGAATGTTGTCTCCTATCTGAACTAACATTTTCCGTGCGGCGCCTATGCCCAAAATGATGCTATTCGGGGTATTTTTTAAATTGATGGATTTGCCTTGTACTACGTAATCCTGAAATGTAAAAAGTTTGTTTTCTGCATCAACATCAATACCGTTGATGACACCTGTTAAATTAATAGCACCTACATTATAAAAAATAGGGACTGTGGTTTTTGGGGCAATACCTCGGACATTGGGGTCGCTTTTCAGGGCTTTGAGAATGGCATCTGTATTCCGAATCTCCAGCAACTCATTTTTGGGTTTAATATGCTTTATAAAATGATAACTTCCAGGGTAGGCAGTGGATCTGGCAATCGGTTGAACCTTTGAAGGTAGAATTTCATTGTAAAGTCTTATATGCGGGGTTCGATTTAAAATCAAATTGTCGAGTAGGTCGTTTAAACCCGCCATGAAGCTAAGCAAGGAGATGAACATTGTAATGCTGAATGTAACCCCAAAGGCCGCAACCATTGTTTGTTTCAGCCTAGCTTTGAGCAGAGCTATTGAAATCTGCACAATAAGTTTAGCCTTCATTGCTCAGGGATAATAAGTTCTGTTTTCAAATCTATTCCAGATAGAATTTCCACCATTTCATAATCCTTCAAACCAGTTTTTACTACTAAGCGCTTTCCGGATTTATTCACTACAATGGAATCGTTTATCAGGTATTTTCTTGGGATGAGTAGGGCGTCTTTTTTTGTACTAATCACCACATTGGCTTCAAAGGAAATATTCGGATACAACTTAGCAGGGGCTTGTACAAATTCTGCTTCTATTGTAAAGGTTTTACTTTGCAAATTCATAATGGGATTGATCTTAGACACCACGGCTTTAAATACAGAGTCCCGATAGCTATTCAGCACTACAAAAACTGGCATACCTAAGCGGATGTCCACAATATCATATTCATCAA
>JBBQIF010000350.1:0-3551 GCA_038324665.1 Bacteroidia bacterium | reverse complement strand
CTATTTCCACCATTAGGGTCAAATTCAACCTGAAGATATTTATCGCCTGTTCCCCAAGCAATAGTACTCATACTGCCCGAAACAATAGTACCACCGCCAATGGCAGCGTTAAATACACCATACGCATTGGTTGCAAGGGCTTGTGTTTCACTATATACTACAGTGCCCGAAGAACTGCCAGTATGGATGGAAAAACGAACAGAAATATTTTTTGAGGCAATTATATTGCCAGAGGCGTCTCTGGCTACAGCCTGGTAATTAATTTTCAATGGAGCCTGAGCCACTATATTTGTAATTGCAAAAAGGCCTGTGGCAATGAATAGATTTCGTAAGATATTTTTCATGATAAAATTATTTTTTAATTAATAACGGTAAAGCGTTTTGAGATATTTTGTATTTGTCCTGAAGCATCGGTTATTGAAATGAGCCCGAAATAAACACCATCAGAAAGACTAGAAATTTCTTGTACAGCGTGATGGCCGTAGCCATTGTCATTCACATTTGCAACATCAGAAATCTTTTCTCCAAGTATATTGTAAATTGCTATACTGACCTTATTGTATTGAGGTGCAACGATATTAAATTCAATATAAGTACTGGCCGGGTTTGGGTACAATTGAATACTTACGTTTGCAGAATTCAGCAACATTACAGATGAACCTGCACCTTGATTGCTTTGCTGAAAACCCTGGGTAAGAATTGCACTGCTCTGTTGATAGGTAGCAATATTTGCCTCGGCTATTGTATAAGACAAAGAGCCCGATGTAGTAGAACTAAATCCACCTCCCGATGCTACTACAGATGAACTAAGGGATTGGGCTGAAATACTTGAAAAGAATCCCACCGTAAACAAGTAAAATAAAGTCGTATTTTTTATCATAGGATAACTGGTTTAAAATACAAATATAACAATAGTTTTTAATTCACATAATTAAATATTTAAATCATAAGTGATTAAGTAAAATAATATCTTTTATTTTGATATCATTCAAGAGTTGTCCATTTTCTTATTTGTTGCTGCCTTTCATATCATAAGATAATTTGTCAATTACTTCCAAAAAAATAAAAATGTCTATTTTTCTTAGCTAAATAGAAACTTCTCAAATGTTTAAATCAATTGCACTATTTTCGTATTAAGGGATGGTTTCTAATCGTATCGCATACCTTACCTTTGTTCCCTTAAATACCGAAAATACAAGTACATCAATGAATGGACTACCCGGACAAAATGCAATATTCAACAATATGCAATTGCAATTACAAGGATATTGAAAATGAAAACAGAAACATCAAAAATACAATTGAGGGAATTGGTTATTGGTGACCTAGACAATATCCACGCCCTTCATTCATTGCCTGAAACAGATCGGTTTAATACTTTAGGGATCCCAGAGAATATAGGCGAAACAGAAAAACCGGTGGAAAGTTGGATAGAAAGTCAAAATAAAATTCCTAGAAAAAAATATGTTTTTTGCATTGAGGATATAGAAAAAAATTTCATCGGTCTGCTAGGCATCAATATGGGGAAACCAAATTATAGGAAGGCTGAAATCTGGTACAAGGTCCATCCATCATATTGGAACAATGGCCTTGCAACTGATGCAGTGAAAGCGGCACTGCAATTTTGTTTTGAACAATTACACCTGCACAGGGTTGAGGCCGGATGTGCAGTTGCTAATATGGCTTCAGTAAAAGTGCTTGAAAAAGCGGGCTTTGTAAAAGAAGGTATCGAAAGAAAAAATTTACCCATCAGAGGAGAATGGGTTGACAATTATACTTTCTCTATACTTGAAGAAGAATTCATTAAAACAATAAAAGATTTATGATCATACCACCATATTTAAAGTCAGGCGATAAAGTCGGCATAGTAAGTTCTGCCAAACGAACTACACCCGAAGAAATTGAACAAGGTATTGAACAATTAAAAAGTTGGGGCTTAATTCCTGTATTAGGGAAAAATGTATTCAGTGAGCATCATTTTTTTGCAGGTACCGATGATGAAAGGACGGAGGACCTTCAGCAAATGCTGTATAATAATTCTATAAAAGCCATCTTCTTTTCAAAAGGGGCTTATGGCACACTAAGAATAATTGATGAACTAGACTTTAGCAATTTTAAATTGCATCCCAAATGGATTGTTGGGTATAGCGATATTACCATTTTGCATAGCCATATTCATAACTTTGAAATAGCTACTTTACATGCTGTAATGCTGCAGGGCATGCCTAAAAGCACACCGGAAGCATTAGAAACCATGAGAAAAGTATTGTTTGGCGAGAAATTAGAATATGAAATAGCCACTCATGCTGAAAACAGAAATGGCGAAGGAATAATAGAAGGCGAACTCATCGGCGGCAATCTTTCTATCCTGTATGCATTAACAGGTTCTATTTCTGAAGTCAACACCGAAGGTAAAATATTATTTATAGAAGATATTGATGAATACCTTTATCACCTTGACCGCATGATGCTTTCTCTAAAAAGAGGCGATTATTTATCAGGCTTAAAAGCAATTATTGTTGGCTGTATGCTGGATATAAAAGAATCAACATTACCTTTTGGCTTGACAGACAATGAAATAATCCTTGCGCATAGTCCATTAAATTGCCCCGTTTATTTTGGCTTTCCTTCCGGTCACACCGCGGATAACCGCGCTTTAATACTGGGCAAAAAAATTCGCATCACCCCACTTGAAAAAATAGTTAGAATTGAGTTTCTTTGATTTTTCATCTTAACTATATAAAACCAACAATACCATGATAAGGATATTTATTTGTCTAATATTCATAACACTTCTTTTTGGATGCAATAACAACAATCAAATGCAAGAAACTGCAGTAGCAACAATTGATTATATTTCACCTGAAATGCAAAAAGCGACCTTCCGAAAAAAGCTGGACAGCATTACAGCGAAATATAAGGCCAAAGTTGGAATTGCTATTATTGACTTGCAGGATCGCGATACCATCTTGTATAACAATGACCACCGTTATCCTATGATGAGCGTCTTTAAATTTCCATTAGCAATGGCAGTAATGTTGGAAATTGACAAAGGAAAATTCACACTAAATCAGAAAATTCATATCACAAAAAAAGTACTACTTCCTGTAACATGGAGCCCTTTAAGGGATAAATATCCTAAGGGCAATATCGACATTAGCATTGCTGAATTATTGCAATACAGTGTTTCACAAAGTGACAATAATGCCTGCGATATCTTGTTTGGCATAATAGGCGGCCCGGCAAAAGTAGATAGTTTAATACATGGAATAGGAATAAGAGATATTGCCATCGTATATACAGAATCTGGCATGTCGAAAGGCTGGGGAAACCAATATGCCAATTACACAACACCACTTGCAATGGCCGGAATACTGGATATTTTAGTGCAAAAGCAACACTTGTCGGATTCCTCTAACCGTTTTCTAATGCGCATTATGAAAGAAACTAGTACTGGTCTCTTAAGATTAAAAGGTCTATTGCCTGAAGGCACTATTGTTGCACATAAAACAGGCACTTCCAATAAAAATGAAAAGGGCATGATTGCAGCT
>JBBQIF010000349.1:0-3579 GCA_038324665.1 Bacteroidia bacterium | reverse complement strand
GGGTTGGTAAAACAACTTGTGCAAGAATTCTTGCTAAAGTAATCAATCAAAAAGACAATGACAGCCCTGAGCAGGATTATGCATTCAATATTTTTGAGTTGGATGCTGCAAGCAATAATTCTGTAGAAGACATTAGGAACCTGAACGATCAGGTGCGTATTCCTCCTCAAACAGGTACTTACAAGGTTTATATTATTGATGAGGTACACATGTTGTCTTCATCTGCATTTAATGCTTTTTTAAAGACACTTGAAGAACCACCACGGTACGCCATCTTCATTTTGGCTACTACGGAAAAACACAAAGTACTTCCCACCATCCTTTCCCGTTGTCAGGTCTTTAATTTTAAAAGGATACAGATTAAAGACATGGTGCTTTACTTAAGATCTATTGTATCAAAAGAAAACCTTGAAGCCGAAGATGAGGCACTTCATTTAATTGCCGAAAAAGCGGACGGAGGACTGCGAGATGCCCTCTCCATGTTCGATCAGATGGTGAGCTTCTGCAATGGCGTTATCACCTATCAGAAAGTAGTGGATAACCTGAATTTGCTTGATAAAGATTATTATTTCAAAGTTACAGATGCTATTGTTAACCAGAATGTTGGCGAAGTATTGAATTACTTCGATCAGGTGCTGGAAAAAGGATTCGATGGGCAACTATTCCTCAATGGCTTAAGCGAACACTTCAGAAACCTGATGGTGTGCAAAGACAGTACCACAAGTCACCTCCTTGATGTTGGCGAAAACCACAGAGTAAAATATTCAGAACAATGCAAAAATACCAACCTTACTTTTTTGCTCAATGCCCTGAATATTAACAACCAGTTTGATCTAGAATACAAAAATAGCCGCAACCAGCGTTTACACATTGAATTGGCTTTACTTAAACTTTGCCACATCAAAAATATGCTTAACTCAGCCACCACTTTGGATGAATTAAAAAAAAAAAGTGATGAGTATATAGCCAAGAAAGAAGCGCAGGAAAAAGCCAAGAAAGCGAATACTGCCAGCTCCCCTACTCCTAAAATAATCCCCCTTGCCGACGCTTCATTTACGCTACCCAAATTACCTCTTAAACAAAATGTAGTTCCAACTCCTGCTATTCAAATGGAAATTGCAGAGATTGTTGAAGAATCTGATGCATTCGTAAAAGAGGCGATTCAGGCCCTGAAAGAAGAATCTGTTACCGAACCTGATGAGATTGAAAATTATGTTTCAAAGGTTGAATTTAACGAGCATTATCTTGATATAGCCATGAAGACTTTTGCTCAGGACCTCAATCCATCTACTGCCGCTTTGCTAAAGATGTTTGAACCAAAAATATCCGGAAATGAAGTGAAGATTTCAATGCACAAGGCAAATATCAACTTAGTAGAGCCTATTAAGATTGAATGGCAACGGTTCCTCAGAGACTATTTTAACATGAAGGAACTCACCATCAATATTGTTGAAGACAATACGATCATCCGGCAAACCAAAGCTTATACCCAAAGGGAACAATTGGATGAAATTGTAAAGAACAATCCTATTGTAAAAGAACTATTGAAAAAATTGAACCTAAAGTTGAAATGATTTGCAAATGGCTTTTTTTTTACTCCACTTGTGACCTAAATCAATTAATTCGGGCAAAATTCACTTTAAAATTATAGGTAAATATGTAATATTCAGCTAATTACATAATTACTTTTTTAAAGCATTGTTTATATTTAGCCAAGGATTATATTCGTAGAATAATTTGTACAGCATGGTAAGGTTAAGTCTTCTTTTTACCATTTCTTTTTTGTCGGTATGCCCATTAGTTTTTTCTCAAAAAGAAGCCAATGTCTGGTATTTTGGTGCAAATGCGGGTGTAGATTTTAAGGATGGGGAGCCTATTGCTGTCAGTAATGGCAAAACAAACACTTATGAAGGTTGTGCCACCTATAGTACACGTGAAGGGCGTTTATTATTTTACACTGATGGCATAAGCGTCTGGGACAGTACCCATAAAATGATGCCAAACGGCAATAATTTAAAAGGCAGCTCAAGTTGTACTCAAACTGTTATCATCATTCCCAAGCCTTTTTCATATAACAGTTTTCTTATTTTTACTGTTGATAAAGTGGCAGGTAAAGAAGGCCTCACTTATTCTGAAGTGAATATGAGTTACAATTATGGCAAAGGGGATGTGTTGTTCTGGACGAAAAACAAGAAACTTCTTACCCCTGTCTGCGAAAAAATTACCGCTGTTAAACATAGCAATGGTTACGATTATTGGATCATGGCCCATAAATTTAACTCCGACAGTCTTTTTGCTTACCGTGTTACTGGATATGGTGTCAGTTTGTTACCAGTAATTAGCAAAACTGGCGTGAAAATTTCAGGGCTGTATTCCAATACCTTGGGTTATATGAAATTTTCCCCTGATGGCAGGAAACTGGCTTACGTCAACTATTCTCTCGATACTTCTGCAATTGCAGATTTCAGCACCTCTACAGGCAAAGTCACTAATATTTGGACCTTTCACAACATCAAGGCTTATGGACTGGAATACTCCGCTAAGAGCAACTACCTTTATGTTAGTGAATTCTATACTAGAAAGATATATCAATACAATATCAAAGTTGCTTCTAAAGTTGCATTCCTCGCTTCCAAAACGACCATAGACAGTAATTACGCCAATGATCTAGGTGCTTTACAATTGGGACCCAATGGCAAAATCTATATTTCTGTATCAGGAAGTGCTTATCTGCAGGCCATACATGCACCTGATTCATTCGGTGTCCTTACACGGCCTGAGAAAAATAGTGTTTACCTTGGTGGCAAGACCTGCATCCTTGGACTACCCAATTTCAACCAGTCCATTTTCAATAAAAAAATCATTTTTGTTACACATAATTGTCTCAATGATTCTACACGGTTTACCATTTCAAACACCAATGACTTGGATTCTGTGCACTGGTACTTCGGGGACCCAGCATCCGGAAATAAGAACCAGTCCAAAAAAATATTTGACGTTTCATATGTTTATACTAAAACTGGTAACTATACCGTTAGCATGTTTTATTTCTATAAAGGTGCCGTGGGTTATGCCAGCCACAGATTTTATGTACGCAATCCGAAACCATCTATAGGAAAGGATACCAGTTTTTGTAATGCATTTACATTAACATTGAGTCCACAGAAAGATTATACTGAATATACTTGGAGCGATAACAGTGCAAATAAGACCCTTGTGGTTAACAAAAAAGGCAATTACACATTGCGAATTATGGATAGTGCGGGTTGTTTAAGTGCAGATACTGTGCGGATTAAAAACCCTTTTGTGATAGCTGCATTTACAATTTCTGACACCCTTTCATGTCTTAGAAACAATCATTTTAAATTAAAGGGCCTAAGTAAAATTGATGATGACCAATGGAAGAAGTCGAATTGGGATTTTGGCGATGGCACAAAATTATCAGATTCAGTTGCCCAAAAAGAATATGCTCAAACCGGCCAGTTTAAAATCAAGCTGGTGGTGATTTCACAAACCGATTGTAAGGATAGTATAGAAAAATCGATCAAGATTTTACCTAGCCCTACTGCTGCATTTACT
>JBBQIF010000348.1:0-3587 GCA_038324665.1 Bacteroidia bacterium | reverse complement strand
TTCAAGCGAGGGAGTTATTGCTCATTAATGCTGTAGTGCCTGTGCTCTTTGTTTATGGGCAGAATACCGGCAACCAAAACATCTGCCATAAGGCCATTTCCGTTTTACAGAGCTTAGCACCAGAAAGCAATAAGATAGTTAGTCGTTGGGAGGAATTAGGCATCAAGGCTAAATCATCATTCGATACCCAGGCCCTAATAGAGTTAAAAACCCAGTATTGCGATAAAAAACAATGTTTGAATTGTAAGATAGGGAGCAAGATTTTGCAAGCAAAATCTCTCTAGCCCACGATTTCAATCGTGGGATTCTAATAATGCCCCATGATACAGGTCCATAATTTCAATTGTGGGATTGACAATATCCGATGATGCATATTTACTATTTCAATCAAGGGATTCTAATAACACACGCCCAGACCATAAGATTCAGATAAGCCCATCCAATTCGTTCACCTTCCGCCCCATGATTAGAAATCATGAGTTATAGCAGTCGGAGGGTCCTAACCACCATCCTCATCAAACCCATACAATTTCAGGTAGTCATCATATTCCTCCTGGAATGTCCGTTTCCGATGATGCGTCTTTTGGTTTTTAATATACCGGTAAACCCTTTCCAACACAGATTGGCTAACCGAGTAGGCGGCATATCCTGTTTGCCATTTGAAACCTCCGGTCAATAATTGTTCATCATTAATAAAATTTGTGGTAGCACCTTTTACTTGCTTAATAACATCGGCCATTGCTTTTTTAGGACTCAGTAGAAACAGGCAATGAACATGGTCTGGCATGCCATTGATGATCATTACCGGACAACCCATGTCTTCGAATTGGTTGCGCATGCTGCCGTAAACCTGTTTCTCAATTTTCGCCTCAATCATTGGAGACCTGTATTTGGTCCCCCAAATAGCATGAATCCATATTTTGTTGTAGGAGTGTGGCATGGTCTTTATACCCCACGACTTAAGTCGTGGGCAATGTCAGGAACTGACTTCCCATACCTCGGCGCCAAATTCACCAGCATATCCTTGGTCATGGTATCAAGGTCGTAGGCAGGCTGCCAACCCCAGTCTTTCTTAGCTTCGGAATCATCGATACTGTTCGGCCAGCTATCGGCAATGGCCTGACGGCTATCGGGATTATATTCCGTAGTAAAACTGGGAATGTATTTTTGGATTGCTTCTGTAATTTCTTTCGGTGAAAAGCTCATGCCTGCCAAATTATAGCTGCTCCGTATTTTAATTTTTTCAGCAGGCGCATGCATAATATCCAATGTTGCTTTTAATGCATCGGGCATATAGAGCATAGGCAATTCTGTATTGTCTTTCAGGAAACAATTGTGTTTACCTGTTGTCAATGCATCGTGGTAAATACTCACCGCGTAATCTGTTGTGCCGCCACCCGGGTCGCTCTTATGACCAATAAGGCCGGGATAGCGCAAACTCCGCACATCAACTCCTCTTTTTTGGAAATAATATTCACAATAACGTTCGCCTGCTAGTTTACTAATACCGTAAATGGTGTTGGGATCCATCACACAATTCTGGGGGGTATTGTTCACAGGTGTGCCCGGACCAAAAACAGCAATAGAACTTGGCCAATATATTTTACCTAACTTAAACTCAACAGCAGCATCCAACACATTGAATAAGCCATCCATGTTGAGTGTCCATCCCATCTTGGGCTTTGCTTCCGCAGTAGCACTTAAAAGGGCTGCCAGGTGGTAAACTTGCGATGGCTGGTATTTGCCTAGTATTTCACCTAAGCGGTTCTTATCCAATATATCGAGTTGCTCAAAAGGGCCTTGCTTAAACACCTCATGTTCGCTCTGACGGATATCCGAAGCCACCACATTGCTATCACCATACATTTTTCTTAATTCTTCTACCAGTTCCGTACCCAACTGACCGCAGGCGCCTATCACTAAAATATTTTCTGACATAATTTTTGTAGGGCAAAAGTAATACCAATACTTTATATAAAATAGGCCCAAAAGTATTTTGTATTTTGATTGGTTAATGTCGTTCCATAATATTTTAAGTTTCGGTTTATTAACTGATTAGAGTGTGGATGTCATTTTGGAAAAATTTACACTGCTCTGGGAGCACGAGCACATTTTATTCAGAACTCATCTCATGGAGCGCAGCGGAATAATCTCTCCAAACCTTATGCCAACCCTTAGCTCGTTTCAATGTAAAGAAGAGAACTATTAACCACCTTAGTCCGATAGCTATCCAACACCTAAGAGCACCTTAGCTTTTTTGAACTTTTCTCATGGAGCAAAGCGGAATAATAAATTCAGAAGGTGTTTCCGCTAAATTTTGTTAATGGTGAGTGGAATGGGTGATTTTGAAACTTATTAAAACACTTAAGAAAACAATCTAATATGTTACAAAATACCATGTTGACCCTACCCAAACCATAAGAGTAATCTTGCACTATTATGTGACAGCTTCCGAAATGTTCGCGATGAGTTGATTAATTCCCCCGTTCTACTCCTCTAAAAAGAAGCCTTAATGAATCAGTTATTAAAAGTCCCTTACTAAATATTACTTTTGACAAAAATTCATCCATGAAGAAAATTATTAAAATGGCAATGCTCATTTTGCTCATTGCATTCATCATCATACAGTTTTTCAGACCCGAAAAAAACAATTCAGGCATCAATACCCATGATATTTCTACTTTATATCCCGTACCGACAGAGGTAAAAGATATTATGCAGGTAGCCTGTAATGATTGCCATACCAATAAAACAACTTACCCCTGGTACGCAAATATTCAGCCTGTTGCTTGGTGGCTAGGTAACCATGTAGAAGAAGGTAAAAGTGAGCTCAATTTTAATAATTTTAGCACTTACAGACTATATAAGCAGTACCGTAAATTGGAGGAAATCAAAGTAGAGGTAGAAGAAGATGAAATGCCGCTTACTTCCTATACCATTATTCACAGGAATGCCCAGCTCACCGATGCGCAAAAAACTATTCTAATTAGCTGGAGCAAAGGCATACGCCAGCAAATGGAAAATACATGGCCTGAGGATAGTTTGGTTAATCCTAAGAAAAGGAAATCTTAATTTAAATTATTGTATTGTAATTAGATTGTTATGTTTTTGCTCTATTTTTGCTTTGCACGCATAAGTAAAGATGTTTTCTAAAATAAATCTGCAAGTTTTAATCATTATAGCGGTTTTTCTTACTTCCTGCTATAAGGGCGGTGACAATCCAGTCTCCAAAGAAAAGGTGCATGTTGAAGGTCCTTTGGATTACTGGATAAAGCATGATTATGTAAGGCAGATATTTTCTGTTTACCAGGGAATAAATGGAACAGGCCCATACCTGTATGAGGATACACTTTTTTACCTGAAGGATTCGCTAATAATTCCAGCTTATAATCAGTATTACAAAACTTATAAATTTAAGAAGGATCCCTTCGGGTCTGGTTTTGTTCTTGGCACCGGCACCCCTCAACAATTGAATATTGCACTCTCTGGCGTCACTTATACACTATTTAATCTTGACAATTTTAAGAACAATATCATTAAAACCTATAGTTGGGATGGAAGTCCTTTTGATTATCGCTATAAAGTGA
>JBBQIF010000347.1:0-3590 GCA_038324665.1 Bacteroidia bacterium | reverse complement strand
GGCTATGGTTTTTTAAGCGAACGATCGGAATTCGCCCGTCAATTAACCGAAGCCAATATTATTTTTGTCGGTCCTAGTGCAGAAAGCATGGACCTTATGGGCAGCAAAATTGCCAGTAAACAAGCCGTGGAGAAATTTGGTGTACCACTTGTGCCCGGGTTAAAAGAGGCAATAACAGATATTGAGGCTGCTAAGGAAGTAGCCGCAGAAATTGGCTTTCCGGTTTTAATCAAGGCCAGTGCCGGTGGTGGTGGAAAGGGCATGCGAATTGTCAACAACGTAGATGAATTCGAAACAAATATGCACCTGGCACAAAGTGAGGCCCTTAGCTCATTTGGTGATGATAGTGTGTTTATTGAAAAGTATGTTTCAGCACCGCGGCATATTGAAATACAGTTAATGGCAGATAATCATGGCAATGTATGTTACTTGTTTGAAAGGGATTGCAGTATTCAGCGCAGACATCAAAAACTGGTGGAAGAAGCCCCAAGTGCGGTTTTAACCCCTGAATTAAGAAAAAAAATGGGCGAGGCGGCTGTGAATGTTGCAAAGGCAGCTAAATATAGTGGGGCTGGCACGGTGGAATTTTTGCTTGATGAAAAACTGAATTTTTATTTTCTTGAAATGAATACCCGACTCCAGGTTGAGCATCCTGTAACAGAGCTTATTACCGGATTGGACCTTGTGAAAGAACAGATTAGAGTGGCAGAAGGCTACCCCTTGAGTTTTAAGCAGGAAGATTTAACTATTTACGGTCATGCGCTTGAATTAAGGGTTTGTGCTGAAGACCCAACCAATAATTTTTTACCGGACATCGGAACATTAACAACATATAGCGTACCGCAAGGGCCTGGCATCCGTGTAGATGATTGTATGGAAGAAGGCATGGAAATCCCTATATATTATGATAATATGATCGCCAAATTAATTGTTTGGGCTGATACCAGGGAAAATGCCATTGAAAAAATGAAACGCGCTATCAGTGAATACCGCATATCTGGCGTCGCCAATACGCTTGCATTCGGATATTGGGTAATGGAGAATAAACATTTCATTAAAGGTAATTTTGATACTAAATTCATTGATAACTATTTTAAACCTGAATACTTGTCGCCACATTTTGACGTCAATCTCGAAAATGCATTGGCCATTGCGGCTTCTTACATATTTGAAAACCAACAAAGTTTATTAAGTTCGGAAAACCCTGCCAATGAACAAAGTTCAGAATGGTATAACAAGAGAAGGGATTTGCGATAGTTTTAATTTGGGTTTTATTTAAATACTCTTTAAAACTGAAAAACGCCTAGTTATTTGTGACATTTAAAATAATCGAAAGGCTCCAGGCAATCGTTGCATTTATAAAGTGCTTTGCAGGCTGTGCTGCCAAATTCGCTAATCAGACTGGTATTTGTGCTATTACATAATGGGCATTGTACATGCTTTGCCGTACTAAAAAGGGTATCGCCCACAGGCTCATACTGGGGTGGTGCAATGCCATAAGCCTTTAATTTTTTCTTTCCCTTTTCACTCATCCAATCGGTAGTCCATGCAGGAAACAAAACAGTATTGATAACTGCCGGGATATGATAAGAACTCATTAATATTTTAATGTCAGTTTCTATGACATTCATGGCAGGGCAACCACTGTAGGTAGGTGTAATGGTTATGTTCACCACATTCTCCTTGATTTCCACATTGCGAACCACACCTAGATCAACTACTGTTAATACAGGTACTTCGGGGTCGCAAACTTGTTCTAGCAATTGCCATATTTCTGCTTCGGTATGTTTAATTGTTGTGTTAATGTGTATTAGGGATTTAGGGATAGGGTTCAGGGGTAGGGATTTGTTGTTATAGGATTCTTTCAATACTTATGATTTGGTCGCCAATATTTAATTGGTCAATAATTTCCAGCCCTTCTGTAATTTCCGCAAAAATAGTATAACGCCCATCAAGGCTCGGGGTAAAACCATGGGTAATAAAAATTTGAACGCCTTCAGAATCCTTTCCTGCAGAAGCCAAGCCAATGGAACCTTTTTTGTAATTGAGGTTTGGCGAAAATTCACTCCTCTGCGTCCAATTAAGGGCACCCCATCCATCTCCCCTCGGGCAGCCACCCTGTACAACAAAATCAGGCACCATGCGGTGGATATACTTTTTGCTATAATAACAACTGTCCACCAGCAAGAGAAAATTCGCCACTGAAGCAGGTGCTTCATTTACATAACAGGTCATCACCATAGTACCCTTATCGGTGGTTATTTTTACTTTTTCTTCAGGTTTCAGTTTTTCGATATACTGCCAGTTAATCGGGTGATTATAGGTTGGTGGGGCGTACTGGTAAATTTTCTTTTGCAAGTAACACAATGTTTTCTCTATTTCCACATAAGCTTCAAAATCCCTGGGCATGGTCAATGATTTTTTTGCGCTCAATAAATACTGTACATTACGTGCAGAATCCCAATTGATACTGTCCTTCCTGATTTTCTCTGCTGCCATGGAAATAAACGCAAGGTTATTACTCGTAAGGCATTGGTGTATGACATTGGTATCCTTTAATTTCCCTTTTAAATATTGTTCCATACAATATGATCTCAAAAAATGAGGTTCATTCGAAAAGGCTAAAATATAGTATACCTTCGGATTCACTTGCCAGGTTTCAAGAACCTTTACTTTATAATAGGCATCAGCCAAGCGACTTAGTGAATCAAGGCATTGCTTATCCGTAACAACCGGTTTCAATAATAGTGTGTCATTTGCTCCTTTAGGTTTATTTTTCGTAAGGTTATGATACACATAAGCTGTAATTGGACTGCTGCTTTTAATGCTATTCAGCCTTTCTATCATACTATCACTTTTAAAACCCCGCCTTGCTGAGAAAAATATACCCTTTGCAAACTTTGAATATAATTCCTCCACATGCATATAGCTATTTGAAAGATCAACATGCTCAAAAAAAGGAATAGCTTCTTTTGTTGCACATTTTACAATTGCTTCTAAAAGCTCATATCTTACAAGTTTATCATCATTGGCTTTGTATGCTTTCAGAAGATCGCTGCATAACCACGGTTTTCGCATTTGCCCAAGACTATAGGCTGCAGCAGCCCTAACTGTAAAATCCTGGTCATTTTTCAACACCTTCAATAAATCTGGCACTGCCAACGTATCCTGTACCGAACCAAATGCTAGGACTGCCAATCGCCTGTATTTTTCATTTTTGTGCTTAAAATACCTTAGCAGTTCTTTCGAATTCCGTTTGTCCTGCCATTCATATATTGCGCGGCAATCTTTATTCAACCATAAATTCTGTGCATCCAGGAAAAGGGAAAACAAAAAGCAAACAAATATAAGACAGGTTCTTTTCAATGTATTTAGAGAATTTAAACTAATGACAAACTTACATAAAACGAAGGGCATAAACAACTTTTGAAAATTAGGCACTAAACGGTTAAAACTGTAGGTTTATCGTATTTGGTCTACGACAAAAGGTTAAATTAAAATCAGCTAGGCCACAATATCTTAAATTCTTTACCTTTGCGCCTGATTATGATGATACAGGTTTTAAAATCAAAGATACACAATGTAAAGAT
>JBBQIF010000346.1:0-3592 GCA_038324665.1 Bacteroidia bacterium | reverse complement strand
GAATTGAAGCTATTGTTGTTTCTACACAACATGATGATTTTGATTCTGAACCGAAAATGCTCGCAAAAATTAAAAAGGACATCATTGATATTTTAATACCAAGAATTAAAAGCAAATATCCTCAATATAAAAGTTTCTTTAATAATAAAATCAAATATCATATTAACCCTACAGGCAAATTTGTTATCGGCGGACCACATGGTGATACAGGTTTAACAGGTAGAAAAATAATCGTTGATACTTATGGTGGTAAAGGTGCGCACGGCGGTGGTGCTTTTAGTGGTAAAGACCCAAGTAAGGTGGATAGGAGCGCAGCCTATGCGACAAGGCATATAGCAAAAAATTTAGTAGCTGCTGGTTTGTGTAAAGAAGTATTAGTGCAAGTTAGCTATGCCATTGGTGTTGCCCAACCTACTAGTATTAATGTTAGCACTTATGGTTCATCAAATGTTAAAATGACTGATGGCGAGATAAGTAAAATAGTAGAAAATATTTTTGATATGCGCCCTTATTTCATTGAGCAACGTTTAAAGTTAAGGAATCCTATTTACAGCGAAACTGCAGCTTATGGCCACATGGGCAGGAAGAATGAAATTGTTACCAAAACTTTCAAAACCCCCGATGGTAAAGAAACCAAAGTAAAAGTTGAATTGTTTACTTGGGAAAAGCTAGATTATGTTGATAAAGTAAAAAAAGCGTTTAAACTGAAATAATTTTTAACAACAACTTCAGCTCTTTTCGTTTCCTAATATAACTGCCTTCAGGTTTTACGTTTTGCGGCCTCCTGCTTTTGAGTTTAAAGTAATATGTTGAAAATTATCGGGGTACAAACATTCTAAATACCACATACTAATTCTAACCCCAAATCCAAAATAAGAAAGAAAATTAAATCCATACTGCAATCTTTGCCAATTCCCTTGGCCCCCTGTGCCTGTCGAAGGGTGGCAACTCTCCCCTTTACCTCTAAGTGCAAAGCTATTTGTTATAAATTATAAGTATAAAACCATTCATTCTAAAGTATTCTGATTAAATTCAATTAACTCCAAATCCAGAATAATAAAGAATAATATATCGCTACCGCAATCTTTGCATATTGCCTATTGCCAATTTTCCTCTTTGCCAACAATCAACTTCCCCTAATCCTTCTCCCACTTCCTCATCTTCGAGCCTTCCCTGTAAATAATTTTCCAGTGCTTCTTCCTTGCTTCCTTCAACATTCTTTTTCTCAACAATTTAGGATAGAAATATTTTAATTTTATTTTGCGGTTTGAATAATGCTTATAAATACCTGCGCTCGCCATCATTTCATAAGCAGAGGATGCACACCTGAAACCACAGAATGCGTAATCATAAGTTGGAGCATCAAGTCGCGAGGTAATGATTGAATCTAAAGCCATTGCCTGAGTTGAGTTTATTGGAACATCAATGATTAAATATTTACTCACAGACGTATCCAACCTGAAATTCATATCCTTTTCTATCATAATTCCTGAATGCTTTTCTTTCCTTGGAAAAATATGAAGTGACCCTTTACGTATAAAACTGGCAAATGCATCTTTGTATTGCAGGCTGACATGGCCTCCATGAATGCCTCCGAATAGCTTTTTCTCCCCTTTGGCCATAGGCTTTGAGCCATACACAAAAAGCACTTTAAGTGTATCTTGGGCAAAGGCACTATGGGCTGCAATAACAATAAGTAGGCTAAAGACCTTAAACATTGTGTTGTGTTGAATTGATGTTACGAAGGTAAAAAAAATGGAAATATAATTCACTATAAAAAATTGAAGGTTTTATTTCAGTTAATATCATAAAAATTAAGTTTATTTGAACCTTATGTCGCCTGAAATATTTTTCTCAGTTATTATACTGTATTTTTTGACTTTAATTGTTATCAGCCGCATTACCTCCAGGAAGGCCGATAGTGGTACTTATTTTATAGGCAACAAACAATCACCATGGTACCTGGTAGCCTTTGGTATGCTCAGTGATTCACTTAGCGGTGTTACCTATATTTCCGTTCCGGGCAATGTGCTCAATTCATCGCTTACCTATCTTGGGGTTGTTTTCGGATATTTCCTTGGCTACTTTGTTGTGATATATATACTGCTGCCACTATATTACCGCCTGAATCTAATCTCTATTTATACATATCTCGATCAGCGTTTTGGAACTAATGCCCAGAAAACCGGCTCTTTTTATTTTCTTATTTCAAGATTGGTAGGAGCAGGTGGAAGGCTCATGTTGGCCATCGGGGTTATGCAGCTTTTTATTTTTGATAGCTATAAAATTCCTTTTGCCCTCACCACGGCTGTATTTATCGGCCTGATGTTACTTTATACTTATAAAGGTGGTATTAAGACTCTCGTATATACCGATGCCTTCCAATCTCTCTTTTTAATTTTAGGTGTTTGTCTGTCTATCTACGCCATAGCCCGACAATTGGATTATAACTTTGTTGACATGGTAAGTGCTGTTACAGAAAGTAAATACAGCAAAGTAGTGGAAACAAATTTTATGCTTATGCGTCATTGGGCGAAACATATAATTGGCGGGGCGTTCTTTACTATTGCCATGACGGGGCTCGACCAGAATATGATGCAGAAAAACCTAAGTCTAAAAAGCTTGAAAGAGGCTCAGAAAAATATGTTGTGGTTTAGTTTTGTTATGCTAATTGTTACCACTTTATTTGTTTCGCTTGGGGTGCTTTTATATCATTTTATTGAGGTGAAGCATATTGATCCGTCTGGTTTTACAACAGATGGAAAGGTGATAACAGATAATGTTTTCCCTTATTTAGCCATGAATTACTTTGGCGCATTCACAGCCTTGGCTTTTATAATTGGGCTCACTGCTGCCACATTCAGCAGTGCAGATTCCGTATTAGCTACCCTCACTACTTCATTTTGTATTGATTTTCTGGGTTTTGGAAAAAACAATAAATACGATGAAGAACAACAGCACAGGATAAGGAATCACACACACATCAGCTTTTCTGTAATCCTTCTCCTTATTATCTTGTTATTGAAATACACTACCGACGGGCGTTCCACCATTGACCTAATACTTTCGCTTGCCACATATACCTATGGTCCATTGATTGGTCTGTTTTTTGCAGGTTTGTTCACCAAGATAAAATACAACGATAAATACATCCCGTTAGCCTGCCTGTTTTCACCTTTTCTTTGCTATATTTTAAGCTTGAATTCAGCAGAATGGTTCGCGGGTTATCAATTTGGCAATGAAATTATTTTGATTAATGGTTTGTTAACGTTCGTATTTTTGTTATTATTGAAAAATAAAAAAAATGCATTCAAACCCTGACGAAGAAAAAATAAAGAAAGCTTTCGCCAATAAACAATGGCCTGAGATTCAAAGCACCAACTCCTGGATGGTATTTAAAGTAATGGCGGAATTTGTAAATGGCCTTGAAAGTATGGCACGTATTGGGCCTTGCGTCAGTATTTTTGGGAGTGCCCGCACCAATTCAGAGCATCCCTCATATCAAATAGCATCTGATATTGCATTTAAATTAAGTGAAGCAGGTTATGGTGTCATTACCGGAGGAGGCCCTGGCATTATGGAAGCCGCTAAT
>JBBQIF010000345.1:0-3594 GCA_038324665.1 Bacteroidia bacterium | reverse complement strand
TATGAATATTAAAAGAATCTTTGGCGCATTACTTACCATCTTGGGAATCTGCGGCCTGATATATGCTGCCACCCTTTTTGTTAATACTACTGGAGGCACACGCGCTGTTAAAACGCTGTCAACTTACGGCATTCTCGGCCTTATTTTTTTCATTTCAGGCATCAACCTGGTGCGTACAACAAAGGATGAATCATAATAAGGATAAATGCAACATACATTATATCAAAACCAAATAGGTTTCTAAGCTTATTACAACAAAAGTTAAGCAATCTTCAGGTCTGTTGAGATTGCTTTCGGCAAAGAAATAGAATAAAAATTATCTAAGATTCGTAGAACTATACTAAACAAAATAAAAACACAAGTGGATACATTGAAACAAGAAAGCAAACCAATACACATACTGTTTGCGGATGATGATATTGATGACCGTTTTTTCTTTGACGCGGTTATAAGTGCATTGCCAATCCCAACAACCCTGAAAATTTTCGAGGATGGAGAGCAACTGATGAAAAATCTAGCTAAAAATTCCGACAATCTTCCTGATGTCCTTTTTCTAGATTTGAATATGCCAAAGATAAACGGCATAAAATGCTTAGTGGAAATTAAAAAAAACAAAAAATTGAAACAACTTCCTGTTATCATCTATTCTACATCAGTCCCTGATAATATCGCCGACCTCCTTTACAATACTGGGGCACATTACTTTGTCCTAAAAACTGGCATTATAGAATTGCAGAATGTACTACATTTTGTACTTAATCGTTTACTTGAAAAAAGTTTCGTAAAGCCAGCCAGAGAACATTTTATACTAATACCCGCAAGCGATACTTAATTATACCATATCAGATAGGTTTTCGAAGAAAACGCTTCGTGCGAGCAGCTAGTCCTGTAAAATCATGATTTGTATAGTGTCAATGAAAAACTATCTGGTTTAGGTATAAATTAGAAATAAATCTAATTCCTAAGAGCGGCCTTTCCTGCCCACACCTGCTGCGCAATGTATTCTATAGGAAAGTTATTTAAATAACATAGTTCAAAAAATCGGCCACACATGTGAATCATATAAATTTATCTTCGATGAATGTAACATTATATTCTATAAACAAGCACAAATTTGTACCATAAATTATCATCAGTTAATATTTCAAAAAACTAGTAATTTATAAGCTTAAATAAAAAAAATATTTACGAATTTAACAAACCTAAAAAATTATTATGAAGAATTTAAAATCATTTCAAGGGATTACCCCATTTTTAATGGCAATCTTGATTTCAACAAGCTGCAACTCCCCTGCCGCTAAAGTTGAAAAAGCGGAAGATAACGTTATGGAAGCAAACCAGCAACTGGACGAGGCCAACAAAGAATACATGGCTGAGGTGGAAAATTATCGGAAAGAAACATCAGAAAAAATATCTTCAAATGACCAAAGAATCTTAGAATTAAAAGCTAATATTGCAAATCAAAAAAAAGAAGTCAGAGCAGATTACCAGAAAAAAATTGCTGCGCTAGAACAAAAGAATCAGGAATTGAGAAAGAAAATGGACGATTACAAAGCTGATAGCAAAGACAACTGGGAAGCCTTCAAGAAAGAATTTAACCACGATATGGAAGAACTCGGTAACGCCTTCAAAGACCTGACAGTTAAAAACGTTAAGTAAATATTAGCCCCAATACCATAAAGCCGTAAAAAAAATGTACAATATATTCTTTATGATACTAGGGCTTAGCTCAATCATTTTAAATACTTATGGCAGGTTTCAGGATAGGTTGTACAAAAAAACCTTACTGACGACACCTACCAAACTCCACGATATAAAAATGTATGGCTCCAGGAAACTATTCGATTAGTATTATTCTAAAACTTTGAAAATATGAACAATATAAACAAATACAACTCCCGATACAGGCATGGTGGAATATTATATAACCCCGATCTCAAATATTATGCCCTCTTGCTATTGGTAGCCATAATTTGTATCGCCATGCTAGTGGGCTGTAAAAAATATCCGGATAATACAGGTATCCACCTTAGGTCAAAAAAAGAAAGGATTGCCAACACATGGAAAGTGGAAAATTACAAAATAAACGGTGCCGATTTTACGTCGTTGGTTGCCAATTATACAGAAACTTTTACTAAAAGTGGAAATTACTCTTATACCTGGGGTAAACTTAATGGCTCAGGTTCATGGTCATTTCAGGACAATAGAAAAGAGATTAACCTGCTTGGCAATGATAAACATTCTTCACGGACCCTAGTAATCCTTAAACTGGAAGAAAAAACATTCTGGTATTATTACATGGATGGTGATGACAGATACGAACTGCACCTGATAGAAAAGTAAGCAAATGGAAATCAACCATTAAAAATATGTACATGAATATAAACAACAAATAAAATATAATAAAATGAAAAGAATAGCACTCTCAATCACAATTCTGCTCATGATGGTCAAGACCGATTCATACGCGCAGGAAAATTATGGAAACACTTTAAACTTTGGGCTAGGATTAGGATACTATGGGTACTCTCCTACAGTTCACCTAGACTATGAAATCAATGTAGCAAGGAATTTCACATTAGCACCTTCCATTAGTTTTTACTCGTACCATAATGATTATTATTGGGGCAACCACAACTACCCTTCAAGGTATTACCACTACACACAAACAGTTATCCCTATCGGACTTAAGGGCACCTATTATTTTGATGATGTATTGAATGCCAGTTCTAAATGGGATTTTTACTTGGCCGGCTCTGTAGGTGTGGCAATTATCAATACAAGATGGGATGACGGATATTATGGCGAAAGAAACGTCTACAGGAATACTTATCGCGGCACCACTCCGCTTTACCTCGATGCACATATTGGCACAGAATACCACATCAACGAGAAGGCCGGTTTATTCCTCGATCTTTCAACAGGAGTTTCAACATTTGGCGTAGCAATTCACTTATAAATTAATACAAATAAAAAATCATGGGAAATCTATTATACATCATCGCAGTTATCCTAATTATAGGATGGCTAATCGGCTATATTGGCTTTAATGTCGGAGGCATCATTCATATACTATTGGTAATTGCCGTAGTTGCAGTACTCCTAAGAATCATTCAGGGCAGAAACCCGCTGTAATAAATGAACGGGGTAACACACTTTTTAATTAAAAATAAAATAAATTATTAATTCCACAATTTAAAAAATACAAAATGAAAAAAATAAATATCTGTTTAATGGCACTATGCTTGTCATTAACATTCAACCCACTTAGCTCTAATGCTAAAACCATAGGCTCACCGGACCCTATTGAAGTTTCTAATCCGGCTGAACCACCGGCAGAAATTAAGGTCTTGCTCCTAAGGTTAGACGAAATAAAAATGATGGATAAATCTAATCTTAAAGCTCCAGAAAAGAAGCAATTGCGTAAGGAAGTGCGTGCCATCAAGGAAAAACTGACCACTGTAGGTGGAGGTGTTTACATTTCCGGTGGTGCTTTAATCTTAATTATCATATTATTGATTATCTTCTTATAATTAAAATAAGACACGAATTTAACCGGGAATTAAGTAAAAATTCGCTTAAATTTATAATATG
>JBBQIF010000344.1:0-3596 GCA_038324665.1 Bacteroidia bacterium | reverse complement strand
GTATTAAGAATGCCTACAGGATTATTTACCTAGCCATGTTTATTTCCATTGTCTGCGCAGCCTATATCTCTTTTATCCTTTTAGGCATAGTAATATGTTCACTTTTAATAGGCATGGCTTATTCTTTACCTCCCTTCTATTTTAAGAAACACCATTTACCTGCAGCTTTAGCCATTACTACAGGGCTGGGTATATTGGTTAATTTAGGTGGGTTTTATGTTTTTACATCAAATATATACGGCACCGGTTATATTACTAATGATGTATGGTTCCTGGCAATTTTCATTGTGGCATTCAGTATTGTCATAGCCTGGTTCAAAGACCTGCCGGATATGGCCGGGGATGCAAAATACAATATTAAAACCTTTGCCATTCTTTATTCTGCCAGAACAGCTTTTTATGCGGGAACTTCATTAGTTCTTACCGCATACATGGCCAACATTTATTTCAACCTAAAAATGCTCGAACAATCAAGTTGTTTATCCAAAGGCGTTTATGGAGTGCTCATACAAGGACATATCCTTTTACTGATACTTTTCTTAGTCAATGCATTTATAGTAAACTTAAAATCACAAGTATCTATTACCCGTTTTTACAAAAGGTTCTGGTTGTTTTTCTTTGCAGAATATGTATTGTATTTGTTTGTTTTTTTAGTTCTAAACAAATAAGGGCAACCTTTGGCTGCCCTTAAATCCTATTAAGATCAAAATACCTCTAATCCTTCTTGGTAGGCTTAGAAAATGACTCCCTCATATCGGTATCCGATTTAAGGTTTTCCATTTTATAATAGTCCATGATACCTAAATTGCCACTTCTGAATGCCTCAGCTATAGCCATCGGAATCTCAGCTTCTGCCTCTATTACCTTGGCCCTCGCTTCTTGTGCCTTGGCTTTCATTTCCTGCTCTACTGCAATAGCCATAGCCCTGCGTTCTTCTGCTTTTGCCTGTGCAATATTTTTATCGGCCTGCGCCTGGTCCATCTGCAATTTGGCACCTATATTCTCGCCAATATCTATATCTGCTATATCAATAGATAATATTTCAAATGCTGTACCAGCATCTAGTCCTTTTGCCAAAACACCCTTGGATATTTTATCGGGATTTTCCAAAACTTCTTTGTGGCTTATGGCAGAACCAATGGTAGTAACTATACCTTCGCCTACCCTCGCTAAAATGGTTTCTTCGCCGGCTCCACCCACTAATTGTGCAATATTGGCCCTTACAGTTACCCTTGCTTTAGCTATTAATTGAATACCATCTTTTGCCACCGCAGATACAGGTGGTGTATCTATCACCCTAGGGTTAACACTCATCTGAACAGCATCAAATACATCTCTTCCGGCAAGGTCAATAGCAGTTGCAGATTTGAAAGTTAAAGGAATATTTGCCTTGTCAGCACTGATGAGAGCTGCTACCACTTTCATTACATTGCCCCCAGCGAGGTAATGCGCCTCCAACATATTGCTGTCAATAATCAATCCTGCTTTTGTTGCATTCACCATGCCCTTCACAATAATTTCCGGCGGCACCTTTCGCCAACGCATAAAAATAAGGTCGAGGAGTGAAATTTTAACCTTGGATAATATGGCCGAGAACCAAAGTCCCAGCGGCACAAAATACAGGAAAATGAAAAAAACGATGATGGCGATAATGATACCCCCAAAACCCATCAGGAAACCCGCGGGTGCTTCTATTATACTCATATTGATATTTGTTTAACTATTATTTTATTATTTTCAATTTTGACAATTTCAACAAAAGCGCCTGTTTCTACATGCTCTCCCATCGATGAAACTTCAATCGACACATTATTGATTACCATTTTACCTGAAGGTCTTAATGCACTCAAAGTATAGCCTGAGTCGCCAATCTTTACCTCAGGCATCTCATTCACTTTGCCTTCAATATTCTCATGGAGGGATACCTTATTCCAGAAACCAGATTTTACTGCAATAAGAATACATGCGACAATAAGTAAAAGCAAACCACCAAAAGCAAGGTGACCAGAGGTCCGCCCATACTCAGTGTAAATTTTATATAGGGCATATCCCCAAGCAAGTCCACCTAACAATCCGGTAATAAAACCTGGAGTGACAAATAATTCCAGAAGAATCAAGATGAGTCCAAGTACAATGAGGGTTATAATTATTCCTATGAGCATGTTTTTATGTATTTATCGATTCAAGGGTTTGTTTCACAGCTTCAAGATTCGGTATTTCGCTCGCATTTTCTAAAACTTCAGCATATCTGAGAATACCTTCCTTATCAATTACAAAAGCAGAGCGTTTTGCTACGCCTTTAGTTCCAAAATTAAAGACCTCATATATGGAATTATAAGCAGTGCAAGCATCCTTATTAAAGTCACTCAAGAGGTCAAAATTAAGTTGTAAATCATCTTTATACTTAATCAGAGAATATACGGCATCGATGGATATGCCATAAACCTTTGCATTTAAACTCTGGTATTGCGATATATCATCCCTTACACCGCACAATTCTTTGGTACAAGTACTTGTAAACGCATAAGGAAAAAACAACAACACTACATTTTCTCCTCGAAGTGAAGATAATGTTACCGTTTGTTTATTGGTATCGGTTAAGGAAAACTCAGGGGCAATAGTTCCCAATTCTAAAGACATAATAATGCACGAATGTAATGAATAATCAAGTTACTTTAATAAAATATCCTTCTCAATAAATCATACTATTGGAAATTTTCGATGATTTTATTTTATTAAGCTTATTCCACCCAACTTAAATAATAATCTGGGTCTTCCATATCCATCGCCTCTTTTGTAATTTGCAAAGGAAGGAAGGGATCTATCATAACAGCCAGCTCTTTTGTTTCTTTAGCACCAATACTTTTTTCAACAGTGCCGGGATGCGGCCCATGGGGTATGCCTTTTGGGTGAAGCGTTATCATGCCTCGCTCTACATGTTTACGGCTCATAAAATCACCATCTACATAATACAATACCTCATCGCTGTCCACATTGCTGTGGTTATAGGGAGCCGGTATGGCAAGTGGGTGATAATCGTACAAACGCGGCACAAACGAACAAATAACAAAATTATGCCCCTCGAATGTTTGGTGAATCGGTGGTGGCATGTGAAGTCTGCCTGTGATTGGTTCATAATCATGAATGCTGAAACCATAGGGATATTGAAATCCGTCCCAACCGATAGCATCAAAAGGATGCGTAGCATAAGTGTATGGGAATAGCTGATTTCCTTTTTTTATCATCACCTTGAAATCACCTTCTTCGTCGTGGGTCTCAATATTTTGAGGTAGTTTAATGTCTCTTTCACAATAAGGTGAGTGCTCAAGGAACTGTCCATAATTATTCAAGTACCTTTTTGGAGGCCTGATAGGACTAAAGGATTCAATAATCATTAAGCGGTTTTTTTCATTTTCAAATTGCATTTGATAAATGATTCCTCTAGGTATTACCAGATAATCTCCATATTCAAATGGAATATTGCCATATAAAGTCTTCATCACACCTTTTCCTTCATGAATAAAGATGACTTCATCAGCGTCTGCATTTTTATAAAAATAATCCATTGATTTCCTTGGCGCAGCACAGGCCAGGTA
>JBBQIF010000343.1:0-3609 GCA_038324665.1 Bacteroidia bacterium | reverse complement strand
GTTTTTGAAATGTCTAATAACCTAAAAGTCATTTCCTCTGTTTATGAGGGCGACCGACAGTCAGCACTTCTTGATTTTGCTGTTTTCGGTTATGAGCATTTGGTGAATTCAAATATACAAACCGCCGAAATTTACAATAACATGGCGGTTTCAAAAATACTGAAAGCGCAGAAATACGGTAATTCTATATTTGCAAGTCTGCAACTGCCTTTGGTGCTCGACCAATCATCCATTATGTATGAGGCATCGGGCAGTAAAGGGTCTGGAGATGATGCCAAATTTAATGCGCTAATGAATGACGCGCTCGAAAATCTGGACAAAGCACTTAAACTTGATGATACCTACTGGCCAGCTTCTATTAACAAAAGTCTGGTATTGCTTGGTCTCGAAAAATATGGGAGTTGCGAGGATGAATTAAATTCCAAAGCGATAAAAAGCATTAAGGATAACATATCCACGGCCTATATCATATCAGAGATACAAGGGATACTGAATTACAGCAAAGGTGATGCTACAAAAGGTAAACCACTTTTTGCGGCAGCCATAAAATCAGGTTCTCCAACCGCACATGCCAACGAATTAATACTCTTGGATAAAAAAGTTGACCCTGATTGGAATAAAACACCTCCTGCAATTGATACCATTGAAAAATGGAATGGCAATTTGGTTTATAAGGGATTAAGGGATTTCAGAACAGGTACTGACCATGTGATTGCATACAATAATACCAAGGCAGAGTTATTAATTGATTCGGTAGCCGGATATCAAACATTTGAACTGAGGCAAAAAATTGGTTTTTGTGCTGTACAAAAAGTAAAAATAGCTACTAACTACGATAATAGCAACAACACATCAAGGGGATTAAAATTGGGCAGCACTGCTAATGAACTAACTAAAAAGTACAGCAACCCACCTTTAAAAGTATTAGGCACATTATTTACCTACTGGTTATATCCTAATCAAAATCTAGTGATAAGGGTAGATGATAATAAAAGGGTTGCTGGGTGGTTTTATTATATGATTGAATAAGTCACCTTCTTAATAACAAAAAAAACCTCCCATAAATCTGGGAGGTTTTTTTATATACTTAATTCTTATTGACTATCTGTAGCACTCTACAAATGCTTTCCACTGCTTTTCAGTTAAGATTTCTTTGGTAGCATGTAAGAATTTATCGTAGCAAGCTTTCAAGGTTTTAGCAAAAGATGCTTTGATATACCTCAATGAATCATTAAAATCTTTCCTCAATTTGGCGATGCCTTCTTCGAACTGAGCTTTAGTGATCTTACCATTCTTCAATTGGGTAACCAATTCCTTACGTGAATTTTCAATTCGGGCACTCATTTTAGCATAAGCTTCGCGGTGAGCGGCAATATCGTGTGCTTTACATTCTTCATAAGCATGAACTGCGCGCCTTAACATGTGAATTTGTGTGTCTTTTAGTTCTAATTTTTTAATGCAACCGAAATAATGATCGTCAGTACGTTTGAAACCCGCATCATCCATGTCTGTTTCAACCATCATGTATGCTTCTGGTAAACCGTCGTTCTCAGCAGTAAATGCATCTGTTTCGCTACCGCCTATAACAACTACTTCGTTGTATTTTACATCTGCATTATCAATGATAGATACTGCTTGTGATTCATAAAGCGCTGAATTGTCCTGTGCTGGTGTGATTACTTCGCTTTGTTTTTTACATCCTACAACAGCTAACATCATGATGGCTGATAGGGCAAGTCCTGTGTGAATTAATTTGATTTTCATAATTTTTATATTGTTTGTTAAATTTTTATACCCTTTTGTCGGAAGGAGTAATAGAAGGTTGCACAGGAAAAACCAAAAAAGCCAAAACAATGCTGATTTTCAGCACTTTACAATTGAAAAAGAAAGTATGAATGAGTTAAGCAACTACCAATTCAGCCTGCCCCAGCTTGTGCATCATGCTGAAATGGGAGGATAATGCTTCTCCAAAGCTACTGAATTCATTATGGGTGACATTGTGTTTAGTTGCCACTTCCTTCACAATCTGCCGGATTTGAGGATAGTGAACATGGCTCACCTTAGGAAAGAGATGGTGTTCTACCTGAAAATTCAATCCACCTACAGCCCAAGTTATGAGCTTATTGTTTGGACAAAAATCGAAAGTAGTTTTCATTTGGTAAATAGCCCAGTCTTCATTAATGGCTAAAATACCATTTTCTGACGCATCTGCATATTCCGCTCCCTCTACAACGTGGGCCAACTGGAATACCACTGACATTACAATGCCCATTACAAAATTATAGAAAAGGTAACCGACAATAAATTTGCCGAATCCCAGCATATAAATAGGCAACCCGATATAAAAGGTAAAATAAAATAATTTGGTGAGCCAGAAAGTCAAATGGGTTTTAAAAGTCCTTTTAGGCAAGTCCGTTGTATAAACCTTATTGGTAAAATACTTATTAAAGTCCATGAAGAACACCCAGAACATGGTAGAAACGCCATACAGAAATAACATATAAGAGGCCTGGTGCTTATGGAAACGGCTATAGGGCTGGTTAGGCGACATTCTTAAAAAAGGAGGCTTAAAGATATCATCGTCTACGCCATCTACATTGGTGTAGGTATGGTGCAGAACGTTGTGTTTCAATCTCCAGTAATAGGATTCTGCTCCCAGAAAGTTAAGACTGTATCCAAAAAAATCATTCACCCTGCTGTTATCAGAAAAAGCACCGTGACAAGAGTCGTGCATAATATTAAAACCGATAAATGCCAGGAAAGTACCGAAAATGGCCAATACGGCAAGGTTCAGGATAAGTGATGCAGGTTGCAAGAAAACCAAGGTATAATAAGTAGCAAAAACCACTGCATACATAAAAAAGGCTTTTAAGTACAATTTGGCGTTTCCCCTTTGACTGAGGTTATTGTCTTTAAAGTACTGTTTAACCTTATCATTAACTTCTATGTGAAATTGTCTGTTGTTGGTAGCAAAAGAAATTTGTGGCATAATTATTAAGTGCAAAAATACGCATTTATTTTTTCAATTTAATAATTGCATCGCTTAACAGCCCTAATTGGCTTATAAATAACCATTAAATTTTAGAATACTATTCATTTGGGCAATGTTTAATTTCTTAGTCTTTTTTTGAAAAAAGAAGCAAAAAAACAATTAACCACAAAAAAATATTTAAAAGCAAGCTTTTAAATAGCGAATTTAGGAGGTTTATGAATTTCTTCATAGACCAAAATTTTATGTCCTTTGTTTCTTTAATGATTCAAAAAAGTTTTAAAAAATTGTTTTAAAATAGTTAGCGTAAATTCAAAATCAGGCACTAAAATTCTATAAGTGACTAACAGGCAATTTAAAAGTAATTTTCAAACTTAAACTACTGCGCATTTTAATTCTAAAAGGAAAACTATTACATTTGCTTATTGAACTTTGAAGGCAGCTTAAACAACAAATTACCGCAGATCGGGCAATCCATATTTACTATGATGTCTGCGCTGGCCAATGAACACAAGGCCATCAACCTTGCCCAGGGCTTTCCTGATTTTGATTGCACCCCCGACCTTAAAAACATGGTCAGCAAGGCTATGAAGGGTGGTTTTAACCAATATGCCCCTATG
>JBBQIF010000342.1:0-3639 GCA_038324665.1 Bacteroidia bacterium | reverse complement strand
AGTATAAGTTCCGCAATTGCTTCGGGCGAAAGCTTAAAGTCTGCAATTTCAGTTGCAGTTTCATTCAAATTCGATTTAATGGCTCCTAGAATCCAATTGGCTGCTGCCTTATAATTTTTAGTATGATTGGTAATCTTGATATAAAATTCGGCCAGTTCCTTATCATCCGTAATTGTCATCGCATCGTATTCCGATAAGTTAAGCTCATTTTTTAATTTTAAATACAATTGCTCAGGTAATGCAGGCATCGATTTACGGATATTATCTATGTATTCTTCAGTGACAATGAAGGGAGGCAAGTCGGGTTCAGGGAAATACCTGTAATCATTAGCAGCCTCTTTACTTCTCAAACTAAAGGTGTTTCCTTTTAATGCATTGAAACCCCTTGTTTCTGAATAAAACACCTCCCCTTTTTCAGTCAGTTCTGTTTGACGGATGATTTCACTTTCAATGGCGCGTTTAACATTGCTGATGGAGTTCATATTCTTGATTTCCACCTTAGTTCCAAATGCGGTAGAACCAACAGGGCGAATAGAAATATTGGCATCACAGCGAAGTGATCCTTCTTCCATATTGCCATCGCAAATACCAAGGTAACGCACCAGTTTCCTCATTTCACTCACAAACTGAAAGGCTTCCTCACCACTCCTGAGTTCAGGTTCACTAACAAGTTCCACTAGAGCTACTCCTGCCCTGTTATAATCAACCAAGGTGTCATTTAAATCCTGGTCATGCATACTTTTACCACTATCTTCCTCCATGTGTATGCGTGTTATGTTTATTTTCTTTTCGGAACCGTCATTTAGTTTTATTTTAACAAAACCACCTCTACATATTGGCGTCTTATCCTGTGTAATCTGGTAGCCTTTGGGAAGATCGGCATAAAAGTAGTTTTTTCGGTCAAACTGATTAATCTCAGTAATATTACAATTCAAGGCCAATCCAAGAGTAATGGCCTTATCGATAACTTTGGCGTTATGTTTAGGCAAGGTGCCGGGATGGGCTATGGTAATAACACTTAAATGGGTATTGGGAGCACCTCCGTACTCAGCGCTATCCCCACTATAGGCTTTACTATTTGTCAATAATTGTATGTGGATCTCTAATCCGATTACGGCTTCGTATAGCATAATTCAGGGTGCAAAAATAAGGCAATTCTATAAATATAATATTTGTACGGGAAAAACCTTTCAATATTTCTCGCTCCTAACCTAGTAATTTAATATTATTCCGGTTGAGAAATAGGTTAAGTAATGTAAATAACCGTGAAATATCAAAATGACATATTAATATTTCACGGTTATTTTTATCTATATTTGTAGCATGATTCCAAGACAAATGTTAAAGCAGGTTAATTTATTGTGCAGGGAGTTCCCATCTGTAGCCATTCTTGGACCACGTCAGGTGGGCAAAACGACCATGGCACAGGAGATATCCCGGACCCTGAAAAGGCCCGTCCTTTATTTCGACTTGGAAAATGACAGGGACTTTAAACGCATTAGTCAGACAGACCTTGGCGATGTGCAGTTCAGAAACCATTGCATTATTATTGATGAAGTACAAAGATTACCAAAACTTTTTGCAAGGCTGCGCCCAATCATAGACGCTAATAGGAAGCCGGGCAGATTCATCTTGACTGGCTCTGCTTCACCCGAACTTGTTAAAGGTGTTTCAGAATCACTGGCGGGAAGAATTGCCTTCGTTGAATTGAGTCCTGTTTCAATGACAGAGGCCATTCAGACGAAGATTACTATGCAGAAACATTGGTTCAGGGGCGGATTCCCCAATGCACTTGCTGCTAGATCCGACGACGCATGGAACCGTTGGATTGAGAATTTTGTGCGCACTTATATTGAAAGGGACCTATCCCAGCTATTCGGCACAACATTGAACCAGAAGACAATTCGCAATTTTTGGTACATGCTGGCCAGTAACAATGGAGGTATTTTCAATGCAGAAAACTATGCGCGATCTCTCGGCATAACTGGACCTACTGTCAATAGATACCTTCACTTCCTCGAAGGGGCATTCTTGGTGAGAGTTCTCAATGCTTGGTATGTTAATACCGGCAAACGTCTGGTGAAAGCTCCAAAAGTATATATCAGAGATAGCGGCATCCTGCATTATTTGTGTGGTTTAGATTCGGCAGCTAACTTATCAAGACATCTTGCTATAGGTGCATCATGGGAGGGATATGTCATCGAACAACTCTTTCAAGCCAAAACGGGCAAACATGAGATATATTACTACAGAACCCATCACGGCGCGGAAATGGATGTGGTAATTACCAAAGGAATCATCCCATTGGCAGTTATCGAAATTAAACACAGCGAAGTACCCTCCTTAAGCAGGGGGTTCTATAATATTGTCGATGACCTTCACCCTAAATTCAAGTTTGTTATCATACCTGAAGGGAAAAATTACACTACAAGTGATGGTATTAAAGTATGTAATTTGCAAAGTTTCCTTAAGGTTGATTTGAAAAAAATAAAATAATTAACCGTGAAATATCAAAATGGTACTTTGATATTTCACGGTTATATTTTTAAATAAAAAATATTTTTGCTATTTTTTTTACTTAGTGAAATACTATTTTTAACCAGTATTTTTGTAAATTCGCAAGATCAACTATGTCAAAGAAGATTATTATTTTAGCTGTTATTCTGGCACTTGGCATTACTGCATGGTTCGTATTTAATCCTTTTAAGGAGCCCACTTTTATTACAATAAGGGATATTGAGATTGAGAAGATGGAAGGCAATATTGCCAGTATTAAAGCCATTGCAGTATTTAACAATCCCAATAACCTAGATGCAACTTTATTGAATACAGAACTAAAAGTTTATTCCAATTCTGCATATATTGGCAATGTATCTCAAACAGGCCTATCTGAAATAAAAGCGAGGAGTGATTTTGATATCCCATTACACTTCCAGGTAGATTTATTAAAACTTGGATACAGCCAAAGTTTGGCCGGTTTGGTGGAGAACGCCTTGAATAAGGAAAAAGTATTGCCTATTAAATTTGACGGGTATTGCAGGATAAAGACATTGGGTGCGGTACATAAAATACCTGTCGAGTTTGAAGATAAACTGAAGTTTGAGTAAAGCAATTAAATTTGCTACAAGTTTCGATATTTCAACTGTTTTTTGTATGTTTGAAACTAGAAAAAAAGATGAAAAAAAGAACCTTTCTTCCTCAGGATTTTACAATCAATTCATGGGATACACTCCAACCGTACTATGATGAAATAGTCAATACCGTAATTACATCAAAAACTGATTTTGAATTATTTTTAAACCGTCTGAGTGAATTGGAAAGCATAGTAAGCGAAGACTTAGCATGGAAATATATCAAGATGACTTGCGATACCACCAATAAGGAATTAGAACAACAATACCTTGACTTTGTTACCGAGATTCAACCTAATATAGCGCCATATGACGACCGCCTAAACCATAAAATAGCCAATTCGGAATTTGCGTACGAGTTGGGCAATGATGAAGCCTACCTTATCTATTTCAGAGCTATTCATAATGCCATAAAACTTTATAGAGAGGAAAACATTCCTATACAAGCGGAGTTACAAACCCTTGCACAAAAATACGGCACTATTACAGGTAGCCTTTCTGTTGAACT
>JBBQIF010000341.1:0-3648 GCA_038324665.1 Bacteroidia bacterium | reverse complement strand
ATGCCTATCTCAATCATAATTTAATTGAAGCATTTGCTTTTGGTGCTATAGCACAAGTAAAAGTGGAAGGTAAATGGAATGATAATTTGATGAAACAAATTAGCAAGCCTGAAAAAATAAAATAATAAAACCACTGGCTATAGATGTGATTCTATCAACCTTTGGGACTTGAAATTCATATTCATTAAATAATTAAACAATTGAAATTCAAGTTACAAACAATTTCACACTTTTGGATGAAACCATAAAAAGAATGCAAAACCACCCTAAAGTATGAAGAAAAATGGGCTTTTTGAGTTTACTTTTGCAATATCATCAACCAATTAAAATTTCAAAAAAATGAAAAAAGTAAAAGGCATTGGCGGTATCTTCTTTAAGTGCAAAGACCCCAACAAAATGAAAGAATGGTATAAAACCCATCTTGGTTTAGACACAAATGACTATGGGGCCACTTTTGAGTGGAAAGAAGCATCCGACTCAACTAAAAATGGTTCTACATCCTGGAGTCCATTTGCTGAGAACACCAAATATTTTGAACCTTCTACGAAGGACTTTATGATTAATTACATAGTTGATAATCTGGAGGCGTTGGTTGAAGAACTTAAAAAAGAAGGTGTAACGATAGTAGATAATATAGAGACGTATGAATATGGAAAATTTGTTCATGTACTGGATATTGAAGGCAATAAAATTGAGCTTTGGGAACCTGGCAATAGTGGGTAAAAAGCACCAAACTTCACTAAGGATAAAACTATAAAACACCGATCAAACCAAATAAACAAAATCAATATGGAAGAAAATGAAAGAGAAGTACATGAAGCCATCAGCAATCTGCACGCTTATGCCACCCGCTTAATGGTTGTACAAAAAATGAATACAGCAGATGCCATGCAGGAGCTAATGAACAAAGGGATTGATGAAGAAAAGGCACGAATCATAGTTTATCATATAGACGATCAAATCTATGAAGCTAAAATGAAAAGTGCCAATAAAGACATACTTTATGGTTTGCTGTGGTGCGTTGGTGGCATTTTGATTACAGCCTTTACTTATGCCAAGGCATCTAGCGGAGGTGGCAAATATGTAGTTACCTATGGTATAATTATTTGGGGAACCATACGATTGGTTAAAGGCCTTTACACAAAATTTGAATAAGTTATACCTGTAGCACCTTATTTTACATAACTATAAAAAAATCAAAGCACAATGAATAAAAACAATATGAATTTTAATAAAACTAAAACAATTACCAGGGTTATTATATTCTTGTTAATTAACTTTGCAGCACTTGCCATTGGCGGTTTTTTTACCGGTAAAGGAGTAACCTCAGAGTGGTATGCAAATTTAATAAAAGCACCTTGGACGCCACCAGGTTGGGTATTCGGGTTTGCTTGGACAACAATCATGATTTGCTTCAGTATTTACATGGCTTATTTATGGTCGGCAATTGAAAACAAAAAGCTTCTTGTTATCCTGTTTATTTTTCAATGGCTTTTGAACGTAGGTTGGAATCCAACTTTCTTTTATTACCACTTTGTCTTTGCAGGACTCTTCGTAATAGTTGGATTAACCGTACTAATTGGATTGTTTCTATTCCTTTATAGACCAGTATTGAGACTAAAATCTATATTAATACTTCCGTACCTCCTCTGGCTATTGATAGCAACATCTTTAAATGTGTACATTTTATTACAAAATTAAATTTAAAGCTAAGAACACATCCTCCCAACTTAAATTTATGAGGGAGAAAACGGTATGATAAACAATTGTGCAATTGATTAATAAAGTGATGAAAAGAAATAAGATGTTTTTCAGGCTGACTGACGTCAATGAAAAACCTTTGATTGCAACCCTTTAAGATAGAATCCTTACATTTGACGATGCATTATTTCGATAAGACCTGGAAAATATTAAAATCGAAGTTTGAATTAATTAGGAACGAAAATCTTAAAAGGAATATTCTCAATGCATTGCCATTTTGGGCCGGTGCTTTTATTTCAGGAGGAGTCGCCATATTGTTCGCAAAACTATTTTTTTTAGCTGAACTGGGAACGCATCTCATTTACGAAAAAACAAGTTGGGCATTTTTCATCATTACGCCAGCCTGTTTTGTTTTGGCGTGGTGGATTGTTTCAAAATACGCCCCTTATGCAAGAGGTAGTGGCATACCACAGGTAAGTGCCGCTATTGAATTAACCAATCCTAAACATGCATACAAAGTAAATGTGTTGCTAAGTTTGAGGGTAATTCTTATAAAAATACTGTCTAGTCTCATCATGGTTTTTGGCGGAGGTGTAATTGGCAGGGAAGGTCCCACCATTCAAATTTCAGCCGCCATTTTCAAAAAAATAAACGATCTATTACCACCATGGTATCCTAAAATATCAAAGCGCAATATGATAGTAACAGGTGCTGCTGCAGGACTTGCGGCTGCATTTAACACGCCCTTAGGTGGTATTGTATTTGCCATTGAAGAACTCATAAAAACGCAGTTTAATTTCTTTAAATCTGCATTATTAACTGGCGTTATCATTGCTGGTCTTACTGCCTTGAGTTTTTTAGGCCCTTATCTATATTTAGGTTACCCAAAATTAGACGATGTAGCTGCATGGATAATTCTTTTGACTATACCTATTGCCATTATCACCGGTCTTGCCGGCAGCGGAATGGGTAGTGCTATTCTCTTCCTTTTCAAAAAGAAAGAAGCGTTAAAAACTAATTTTCAAAAAATATTTTATGTGGCATTATGTGGTCTGGCAGTTGCAACATTGGCTGTTTTTGTAGATGTTCAAACTTTTGGCTCAGGGAAAGAAATAATGGTCAATACTTTATTCACGGACCAAAAGCATGTAGAATGGTATTTACCCCTTTTAAGAATTTTTGGACCAATAGTTTCATTTTCAACAGGGGCAGCCGGCGGTATTTTTGCACCATCACTAAGTGCCGGGGCAAGCATAGGGGCACTGTTATCCGGCTGGCTTCATTTATCTGGCACAGAAACCAACCTGTTGATTTTATGCAGTATGACGGGTTTCTTGACCAGCATCACCAGGAGTCCATTTACCTCCTCTATTCTTGTATTGGAAATGACCAACAGTCACAATGTGATCTTTTACATTATGCTAACTGCATTGATTTCAAATTTAGTTGCCAAATTACTGAGCAGACATTCCTTTTATGATTATTTGAAGGATCAGTATATCAAGGAGATATTAAGAGGTGAAACACAAGAACCATCTGAATTGCCAAGCTCTTCCGAGCAATCTCAGTTGTAAAATCCTGAATATTCAATGCTAATAAATTAATTGGCTCAACTCATAAGACACCAATAAAATACCTGCAAATAAGTTTCAATAAATCACTAAATAAAATACTTAAAGATTTACAAAAAGTTATGCTAAATGCTGGGATTTATATATTCTTAGAAATTATTTAGGTTGGTTCTAATTTTACTTTCTGAGGAGACAGTTGCAAAAATCAATAAGGTTAAGAATGGATTTGCACTAATCATTAAATACCAAATTTAAAGTCAATTAATTTAAATATTGAGTACAAAAAACAATAAAATTAAAATTGCAGTTGTAAAAAATCATTATCGTAGAGAATTTCAGTGCACTACATTTGCTTCAACATTGTAATACCCATTAA
>JBBQIF010000340.1:0-3652 GCA_038324665.1 Bacteroidia bacterium | reverse complement strand
GTATGATCATTGAGGAAGGCTTTAATAATGTAGTACCTGTCATTGATAATATCAGGGAGGTTGAGTTACTTGCTGAAGCAATTAAAGGAGATTTTAAAGTGGGTATAAGGATAGCGGCAGAAGAAGAGCCCAAGTTCCCCTTTTATACATCAAGACTTGGCATCGGGTATAAAGATATTGTACCTTTATATCTCGAAAAGATTGCACCTTTAAAGCGAATGAAGCTGAAAATGCTTCACTTCTTTATCAATACAGGGATTGAGGATGATGCTTACTATTGGAATGAATTACACAAGTGCCTGAGTGTGTATTGTGAGTTGAAGAAGATATGCCCCGAACTTGATAGTCTTAATATAGGGGGAGGTTTTCCTATTAAGAACTCCCTAAAGTTCGACTTCGACTACGAATATATGGCTTCGGAAATAGTAGCCCAAGTGAAACAGGTATGTGATAGTAATGGGGTAGTAGAGCCTGATATTTTTACTGAATTTGGGTCATTCACCGTTGGTGAAAGTGGTGGGGCAATCTTTAAGATTGAGTACCAGAAGGTGCAAAATGATAGAGAGAAATGGAACATGATTGATAGTAGTTTCATGACCACCTTGCCGGATAGTTGGGCCATAAATAAGAAATTCATTATGTTCCCTCTCAATAAATGGGGACATACTTATGAAAGGGTGCTACTGGGTGGAATTACCTGCGACAGCGATGATTATTACAATTCAGAGCAACATGCCAATG
Source organism: Bacteroidia bacterium (assembly GCA_038324665.1). Lineage (GTDB taxonomy): Bacteria > Bacteroidota > Bacteroidia > NS11-12g > UBA955 > JABMMZ01. Next base: position 2,911 of record JBBQIF010000340.1, on the reverse strand, counting down.
CCATATACCTGCCTATTTATGAACCAGAAGACCCTTTGTACATTGGCTATTTCCATTGCGGAGCCTATCAGGAAAGCATAGGAGGATATGGCGGAATACAGCATTGTCTCACACCTGCACCTAAACACATCATTATATCTGTAGGCGAAGATGGAGAATATAGTACTAAGTTATTCAGCAAGGAACAGAGTTACAAGAGTATGTTGAAGACGCTTGGCTATTAATTAAAATTTTAAAGGAAAGCCCATTGATATATTGGCTAAAAAACGGTTTTTACTTACGCCTGGAATAGTGCCCACCTCACATACTGTACTAAAATAACGGCTGTAAAACTCATATCCTAACTTAATTCCCATCGGACGTTCAAGAAAGTCGCCCGAATGATATACTGGCCTACTTATACCTGTTACTACTGGTGATGAGAAGGTCATGGAAGGAGAGTACATCATGTCGATATACCAACCAGAAGAATAAAGGTTGGAACTTTTTCCGTAAAAGAATCTAAGGTAACCACTAGTGATAGCCACATTCGAGTATAAGTAGTTGTTTTTTATATCAGGTCTGGCAACTGTGCGCAGATAATCCAATCCAAAACTCATAATGAGGTTTGCCTTAGCGTCTTTGAATGCTGTGTACCCTTCAGTATAATAGCTGTACCTTGCGCCATCCGAGCCTTTGTAAATTCCGGCATTGTCGCGGCGATAGCCTGATCCGGTAATGTTGAAAAATTTTTGAGTCGTAGCACCCGACCACAGGCTAGATGTCAGTCCAAATCTTGCATGCCTGAATTTCTTCAATTCATCTGAATTGTCTTTTAAGTCTTTAGCAATCTGGTAGGAATAATCATAGTAAGGCAGCGATACCATGGCCTCAAACCCTCTTGTGCGCATGGTGAGCTCACCATAAATACCCAACATGGGTTTTGAAAAGCCAAAATTGGAGTAGGCCAGATTTATCAGCATATTGTGCTGCGCGTTTACCGCTATCGTAAAAAAGAGGCAAGTAGGCAACAATAATAATTTGCCTGAAAAATAATTTGGTTTCAAAAAGATTTGGGTTTTTAAGGAAGATAACAAACATAGACTTATTAAATGGATTAAAGCTGATTAAGTTTTATTAGGTCTAATTTTGATTAAAAGGATGAGATCAACAGATTTATTTTTGATTTAAAGATTTTTAAATTTTATTGGTCTTGTCGCTGCATTTAGAGACGCAATGCATTGCCTCTCTAAATGCCCAAACCAAATATTTTTGAATAGGTAAAAATTATGTTCTTAAAAGCAACCATAATAATAATAATAAGTCTAAATTTGTTTAACCAATTATGAATAAATTAACTACTTTTTTTATAGCCTTATTGGGCTTTAACTTTTCCATTGCCGCACAGAGTCAGATATCAGGCAATGAAGCTCAACATCCTTGCATCACCGCCATTGAATATGCATTAATGGAAAAAAGGTGCAATGAAAATGTAATAACCTATGGTCTCGCAATAGAAACTTCATCTAAACGGGCCCTGCAAATTGCTTTAGCTTGGCCACTTAAGGCGGCAGCGGCATTAAAGGATTGTCATTTTTACCACATCTCTGCTTATGTAGACCAGGATGCAGCATCTGGTGCTTTCAAAGATTTTAATTGTGGTACTAATTCCTATGATGGGCACGGCGGAACAGATATTTCAATTTGGCCCTATAATTTTTATAAAATGGACAACGATCTTGTTGAAGTAATTGCTGCTGCCGGGGGTACTATTATTGATAAGCATGATGGTGAAACGGACAAGAATTGTGGTACAAATGCTTTAACTGCTAATTATGTTGTCATACAGCATGGTGATGGTTCAAGGGCAATGTATTGGCACATGAAAAAAAATTCTGTGACATCAAAAGCAATTGGTGCTACTGTTGTTACAGGGGAAAAACTAGGTGTTGTAGGCAGCTCGGGCAATTCATCTGGTCCACATCTACATTTTGAGGTATGGTCGGGTAGTACTTCAGCCACCAGAGTGGATCCTTTTGCCGGTACATGCAATAAGCTTAATGCTAACTCATGGTGGTGGGGAACTCAGCCAGGTGCTAAGGAAACTCAGGTCATGAAAGCCTCTGTACATACCACCGATATAGTGGTTCCAGCTTGCCCTGGTACAGAGGTTTTGAATGAAAGTACATCGTACAATATTCCGTTTCAGGGTGCAGGTCTTTCTCCCGGTTATGCTAAATTTTATATGTTTTTAAGGGACGAAACCAACGGACTTACTGCAGATCTAAGCATTTTGAATCCCGATAATTCTGTCAATCAAAGCTGGACCTATACCAGCACAGTAGATAGAAAAACACTCATGTGGGGCTTTTCGAAAAAGCTTCCGACAGTGCCGGGAAAATATGTTTTTAAAGCCGTTTACAATGGCACTACATGTTCTACTGCTTTTGATATTACAACAACATCTGGTGTTGTACCCCTATTGGAAGATTCTAAAATCAATATTTACCCTAACCCTTCCAATGGTGAATTTGTTGTAGAAACAGGTGTTGAAGGCAAGCAGGTAGTTGAGGTTTATAATTTGTTGGGAGAACTTGTATTCATTTCAGAATTTACAACATCCCGATTTAATATCAATCTGGAAGTTCCTGAAGGGATTTATTTTTACAAGATAAGAACTGAAAAAATGGAATTGAAGACTGGAAAACTTACTGTATTAAGGTAACCTAAAGTTGGTAGAACGTGGAGGCGGAGAGGCAATGCATTGCATCTCCACCTCCACCATGCCAGTGCTACATAAATTTCAACGCCAACACCACCAAACCAATCAACATTGTGGAGATTAATATGCCTTTGCTGATATCATCTTTGTTTAGTTTAAGGAAGATAAAGAAGAGGGCAAAATTGCCTAATAGCGAAATGCTTATGACAG
>JBBQIF010000339.1:0-3687 GCA_038324665.1 Bacteroidia bacterium | reverse complement strand
GTTAATCATGAAAATATGCGCTTATCTTTCTGAAAAATTCTCACTCAAATTGCCAACTGCATACATTGCATGGATAGGCATTTTCTGGGGACTCGGCACCGTACATCATTACATGGCAAAGGAAGGCAGCGTTTGGTTCATTTCACAAATCATGGCTATTACCTTTTTGTTTTCAGCCGTTTATTTTATGCTCACCAAAAAAGGAAAAGTGGGCTCACTTCTATTGTCCGGGCTCTTTTTTGCATTAGCCGTATATTGCCGCAATCACCTTGTTTTTGCCAGTTTCTTTTTCATTTTTCTATACATGGCATTGAACCCCAGAATGAAATTAAAAGAATGGATGGTGCGTGGAACAATCTTCATTGCGCCTTTTATTATTTTCAGTTTTTTAAATTGCTGGTATAACTATGCCCGTTTTGGCGACTTTTTCGAAAATGGCATCAAGTACCATTACATGAATCCTTATTTCCTCGACAATTTTAAGACCCATGGTTACTTCTCTATATATTATTTTCCTCATAATTTCTATACAGAAGTTCTTCACCTTCCTACCATCATCTCCCATTCACCTTATATCCAAAAAGAACCAGAAGGTTTTAGTTTTATCTGGGGTTCTCCATTTTTCTTATTACTGATTCCTGCTTTTTACTTCTCAGTAAGCAACATGATTAAACGCAACTCCGTCGACCATTCAATAAGCTTACTGAAAACAGGCGCCATTACCGCCACCATTCCCATCGCCACCCTCATTTTTTGCATTATGGGCACAGGATGGTTTCAGTTTTGCGCGCGCTACACCCTCGATTTTCAATTTTTCCTGGTCATCTTATTGCTCTTCTCATGGAAAGACCTTGCAAAGATTCCGGGAATAAAATTTATCTCAATTTGCCTGATAATAGTCTCTACTATGATTCAGTATTGTGGAGCTTGGTTTGAGTTTGGGTGAGGGGTTATGATTTACTTTAAATGAACCGTACTTTATAATATTCAATTAATAATTTATTCAACAATTACCTTAACACACCTCGTATAACTTTCTGATTGTAGCAAAACCGTATAAAAACCTTTACTAAGACTGCTGATGTTAAATCGGTCTTCTGCCTCACCTGACTTGCAGTTTTTTCCATTTGAATCAAAAATACAATAAGTGAATACTCCAATTGCATCTATAATAAATTCTCCATTGTTAGGATAAGCCTATAAACATATGCCCTACCTTAATTAAATTTAAATGATAAACCTCATGATTTATATTTCCATTTATATCCTTCCTATGACTTGCAATAACATTAAATGCACGGTGTTCAGGATCAAGCAGCCAATCCATATACTACTAAGTAACATAACTGGATTTTGTTTTCTTGGTTTTAAGGGTCTTAAATCTTAATTCTGGGTGTTATTTAAATCCAATAGGTTTGCGTTCCTTTTGTTCATTATCCAGTTTATCCTTATTCAAGAGGTAATTGATTGCTTCATACACATCCTTAAATTGCTTGTTGTATTTACTTTCCAGTTCTTTCAGTTTATCTGTAAGGTCTTTGTGGTTTAATGCATATTGCCTTGTATAAACAAATGCCCTCATAATTGAAATATTTACATTGATTGCCTTATCAGAATTCAGCACCGAACTCAACATGGCAACACCCTGCTATGTAAACGCAAACGGAGCGTATCTTATCCCGCCCCTTTTTGAGGTCGCAATTTGCGTCCTCAAACTTTCAAACTCCTTCTTGGTAAGTTCAAACATAAAATCCTTAGGAAAACGATCAATATTTCTTCGAACTGCCTCTTTTAATCTTTTAGTTTCGGTTTCATAAAGCTCTGCTAGGTCAAAATCCACAATACTTTTTGTCCGCTTACTTCGTAAATCTTGCTTTGATGAATAGTCTGTAATTGCATATCTGAATTAAATATTGAAATACAAATCTATGCAAAAGATTCACATAGACGTTAATTTTGTAACCTTACTTTCCGATACAAAATTTTCCAAAAATATTAATCAATATCTCTTGACTACTTATCTCTCCTGTGATTTCTCCAAGGGCGTTCAAGGCTCTTTTGATGTCGAGGGCGAGGAGATCGCTGGTGAGTTTATTTTCAAGGCCGGCGACTACTAAATCGAGGGCTTCTTTTGCATCGTTCAAGGATTTATAATGACGGATATTGGTAACTACTGTTTGTCCATCGTTTACTATGCCCGTTTTTACCATTTCATAAAGTGCTGTTTTAACTGAATTGGTTTCTTTATCTAATGCTCTGTTGGCTTGTATGCATAAAGACCTTTGATAGCCCATAGTATGCAATTGTTGGGTAATTTTACTTTCATCATCTGCTCCAATTAAATCACCCTTATTGGACAATACCAATAATTGAATTTCTGAATTTCTGGAAACAATCATTTCCAAATCCTTCTTAACTTCCTCGATTGTGGTTTCGAAAGTATCAAAAATATAAATGACAATTTGTGCTTCTTCAATTTTCTTGAGAGCTTTGCCAATGCCAATTTTCTCAATACTGTCTTGGGTGGCACGGATACCTGCAGTATCTATAAACCTAAATGGCAAACCTTCAATATTTAATACCTCTTCAATGGTATCTCTTGTAGTACCTGCAATATCAGATACAATGGCTCTATCATCGTTCAATAATAAATTAAGTAGGGAAGATTTTCCTGCATTTGGTCTGCCGATAATGGCCACCGGTATGCCATTTTTTATGGCATTTCCATATCGGAAAGAATCAATAATTGGCTGTATGTGTTTGAGTATGGCAGTTATTAATTGTTTTAACTGGGTTCTGTCTGCAAACTCAACATCTTCTTCCCCGAAATCCAATTCTAGTTCTATGAGGGATGCAAAGTTGAGCAACTGTTCTCTCAATAATTTGATATCATCTGACAAGCCTCCCTTTATTTGTTTTAAGGCCACATCAAGTTGTGCTTTGTTTTGTGCAGCAATTAAATCACCAACAGCTTCTGCTTGTGAAAGATCAATTCTGCCGTGCATAAAGGCACGCATTGTAAATTCGCCGGGTAATGCTAATCTGGCACCATTTTTCACCAACAATTGCAATACCTGCTCTAAAATAAATGGGGAACCATGACTGCTTATTTCAATACTGTCTTCGGTCGTAAAACTTTTAGGCGACCTAAAAACGCTTACCATAACCTCATCGATTACCACATCTGTATCAACAATAAATCCATAATGAATGGTATGAGTCGGTTGCTTCGTTAAATCTTTACCTTTAAATATCTTATTACAGATACTGAAGGCCTCCTTACCGGAAACCCTTATAATACCTATTGCTGAAACACCTTCTGAGGTAGCGATTGCGGCGATGGTATCTTCTGTGTTATAAAGCCTTGAAAACATGGGCTGCGAAATTAGGCGAAGAACTTGTTATACCCAAACCACAACTAATAGTTCAGAATAGCCTTAAACAACCAATAATTTTATTAGTAAAATTAAAAAAAGACCATTATAAATGTTGCGGACAAAAAAGAGACTAAAACCTTAACAACATAAGTCATTTAAGAGCACATAAGAAATCCATATCCTGCGGATATGAAGGGCGCAATTAACAACAGTTCAAAGCTATGTAATTCCTTCAGTGAGCTTAATACCTTTCAGACAATACCCACACGACGGATTATACAAGATGATTCTGCGCCTTCTCTTCTGTGTC
>JBBQIF010000338.1:0-3688 GCA_038324665.1 Bacteroidia bacterium | reverse complement strand
GGGCAAATATAAAATCTTATTTTAGATTTACAAAGCGGATATGCAAATTAAATGTATTAAGCGCAAAGTAGGCTTTTGAAACAATACAAGGAATCACAACAGCGTTCATAAGTATGAGTAAAGCGTATTGACTTATGGGTATTAGGATAAAATTCTTACAAGCAAAGCTAGTATGGGAGAATCCTGACGAACTGCGTTGTCAGGATTAGTTCGACTGGCCAAATTTTATTCAAAGAATCCTGACGAACTGCGTTGTCAGGATTAGAGGCAAATAGATTAAATACATCAATAATGATAAAAACTAGAATGGGAAAATCCTGACGAACTGCGTTGTCAGGATTAGTTCGACTGGCCAAATTTTATTCAAAGAATAAAATTTGGAGTCTCACTAAAACGGATAACCAATACCGAAGTTGAGAATGGAATACTTATAAAAATATTTATTGCGGCCAAAATCTGTGATGACCCATCTCTTTTTAACTTCAAGCCCGGGATTGTGTATTTGCCAACCCCAGTCAAGCCTGAATAGGAAAAACTGAAAATCGAACCTTAACCCTACACCAGTATTGATTGCTAGTTCATTTAAAATGTTCTTGGGATTGAATACTTTCCTTGGGTCGGTCATACTATTTTTTCTCGATAACCAAACATTGCCAGCATCTACAAATATAGCCCCCTTCACTACTTTCTCAATAATATCGGCCCTATATTCAGCATTTCCCTGAATAATGATATCACCCGCCCTGTCTATCCTGAAATTGCTGTTGCTGTCATTATAGCTGCCGGGACCTATTGTACGTGGTCGCCATCCCCTTAAGCTGTTACTACCACCAATAAAAAACAATTTGTCGAATGGCAATATTTTCTGATTACCATAAGGATAAGCTATACCGGCGTTCAAACGAATACAAGTAGAACTATTCCCGTCTATAATTGTACTACACCGTGCATCTATCTCAGATTTAGTATACTGAAAATAATTCACTTTTAATAATTTATAAGAGGTGTCCTGTCTTTTCTCTGTATCACGGGTGCGCCGTATGATGCGGTGGATATTGCCGCCAGTTTCAAGTGCATTACATCTGACAATGAAAAAACTCCTGTGATTAGTAGTATTCTCATTGTTGAAAATAAAATTCAGACCTGTTGATGTCACAAGATTGTTCGAAAATAAACGCTGAATAAAAGCACTGTCTCTCCTGCCTGAGAGATTAATTTTCTCCTTCAAGTTATTATAACTAAAGGCAAGTTCCGCCAGATTAAAAAACCAGGTTATTTTTCTGGTATTGATTTGGTATTGGTAGGTAAGAGGTAATATCCTACGCGTATAATCCGGGTTGATTTCATATAGGAAAGAAGTATTAATATTCGTTTTTATCCCTCGCACTCTTGAGTTTTTCGAGTTTTCCAAGAAAGTAAGAAAGGCGGAACGCGGAATTGATATAGAGGCATTCAGGCTTTGTTGCGTAGATTGTTGCGGTACGTTATTCAAAATTAGGAGTTGTGTTTCGAACCTTGTGGTTGAAGTAAGGTCGAACTGCTCGGCACCGTGGAATAAATTCTTATGACTCCAGCCTACATTCACCGCCGTACCATAAGAATTGCTAAGGTTAACAGCTTGTATTCGGTTTATTTGTGAAATAAGTACCTGTGGCTCGAATATAATGGCTTGTCTGAATCCTGTTTTGAGATAAATATTCATAGACATTAAATGGGAAGAGTCCCCTTCTTCATGTTTAAAAGTTATATCTATGAATTTGAAAATCGGTAATTCACTCAGCCTGTTATTCATATTCTCTACCTTAGTCTGGCTATAATAATCCCCTTGCTTCATCCTAATCTTGGTAGAGACGATATAAGGCTTAATCGGATACCCGTTTAAATAAAAGTTAAGATTATTAAAAACAATCACTCCCTGGGAATCCTGTGTTTCTTCATCATTCTGAAAAATCACATTAATCCTGTTGATTTTTTTCATTTCAAAGCGCTCATTATCGCTTTTATTAGCTACAGAAATATTAACAGTCACCCCGTTTGTGGTCCTGGAAGTATCCAGTTCAAAATCAATCACATCTTTTATAAAATCATAATAGCCAATATTTCTCATTATTAAAGTTAACCTGTTCCTTTCTTTCTCTATCATTTCCACATCGATTCTTTGCCCTTTCTTTAAAAACGAATTGCGCATTGTATCGTTCAATAATTTATCTATCGCAGCATCATCCGCGGCAAGGTTAACTTTATCAATTATATAGGCTTTTCTGGGATTGATATAATAAGTAACTGTGGCCTTCCTTTTTCTATATTTTATCTCATGACTGATTGATGCATTGTAAAAACCTTTGGCAAATAAATAATTCTGTAGGTTTACTTTTGATTTTTCAATCTCTAGCGTATCAAGAATAACAGGTGCCTCACCAATTCTCCTTAGGTATTTTCTCCATTTAATCGAATCATTTTTCCAAGGGTTTTTAATGGAAGTGCCAAACCTATAGATACCTAAATGGAATTTAAAAAGCCCCAATATTTTCCGGTTAGGCTTATGTTTAATATATATCGCCTGCTCATTATCAAGCTTTGAAGTAATGTCTACAATAAGATTATTGGTCTGATCCTGACTTTTTATTTTATTTTTCACCAATAAATATTGTCCCTCGGGAACTAATTTGGTAGTTTTGCATGCTTGTAGAAAAAAAGCAGCAATTACTAAAAGCACCCAAAACCTATGATAACAAAAGCCGATATAAAATTTATTGTCAGTCTGCAATTAAAAAAACAAAGACAAAAATATGGCCAATTTGTGGTAGAAGGTGAAAAAAGTATTGCCGAATTGTTGAAAAGCCCCTATAAAATAGACAAACTGTATGCTACATCTGCATGGTTGCAAGCGTCTTCACAACACATCAGGCATAAAAATACTGTTGAAATTTCTTCCAAAGAACTACAATCTATTTCAATGCATCAGGCTCCTCAGGGAGTACTTGCCGTAGTCGATATTCCTAAGATGAAGCTATCAAAAGATGATTTTACCCAAAAACTTTCAATTGCACTTGATGATATACAAGACCCTGGTAATCTGGGGGCTGTTGTCCGTATTGCAGACTGGTATGGCATTAAAACCATTATCTGCAGTAAAACATGCACAGACATCTTCAATCCAAAGTGTATTAATTCAACCATGGGCAGTTTTACAAGGGTCAATATATTTTACGATGATATTATTAAAGTAGCTGAGAAGTTCAACCAACCCCTTATTGCTGCTATGCTTGATGGTTTAAATATTCATAACTTAAAGCAAAAACCTGAAGGCCTAATTGTTATAGGAAATGAAGGACATGGTATAAACGATGAGATAGTAAATCAGTCATCATTTAAAATTTCAATCCCAAGATATGGTGGTGCCGAATCATTAAATGCAGCTATTAGTGCGGCCATTATTATTGATAACCTAGTTAGGTAGTTTTTGGGTTATTAGTTGTTGAGTTGTTAGGGATGTGTCTCCTAATAATTTATAATTAAGGTTCTCATTTTGATAACTGCATAGCAGTTTTCGCATATACTATCATGCTGTCTTTTAAACTGACCCCTGGGTTTTTATACCCAAAAGTATAATCAACCTTTTGCTCCGCTCCTTTTTTATCAAAGTATATGATGAACCCATTCCTTACACAACCAAATCCGGTTGAAG
>JBBQIF010000337.1:0-3703 GCA_038324665.1 Bacteroidia bacterium | reverse complement strand
AATAGAGAAACACTAACCTCCACCTTTAAGGAGGGCATTGCAAAATGGAAAGCTATCAATGAAAAGTTGAAAAACTAATAAATGCCACTTCCTTACATCCCCAATTTCTCGAAGATAAACAACGCTTCCACAAGCCTTCCCTTATGGATACAGGCTGTAAAGATCTTAGCGTTCACCATTATCTGCTGATCTGATTTGCGAATGATTTGTTGGTTGAATATTAAACGTAATCTGCCTTCCCTTTCAACGCCTATCTTCACTACAAATTCATCACCACTCTTCAATGGTATTTTGTAATCTATTTCTGAACGAATTACTACTGCATCATAGCCTTGTTGATGAAGTTCATTGAAATTAATGCCCTTATGGTTAAGAAATTCATGGCGGGTATGTTCCAGATAATTCTGATAAACCGCATTGTTTACAATTCCCTGCAGGTCTAGTTCATAATCCCGCACCTTAAAATGCTCTTCAAATTCAAACTCAGCCATTGTAAAAAGTCATGGCTCTCCCTGCGCCTTCTAATACAAACATTTTAATAGCCTCCGTTGCCTTTATTATTTTTTCGTTCACCAATATCTGTTCATCCGTATTCCATTTGCCCAATACAAAATCAATTTGTTTCGACTTATGGAAATTATTGCCAATGCCAAAACGCAGGCGCGGATAATTTTGTGTCATCATGGTTTCCTCTATGCTGCGCAACCCGTTATGACCACCATGGCTCCCTTTCGTTCTTATGCGAATGGTGCCCGTTTCTAAAGCCAAATCATCTGTAACCACTAAAATATTTTCTAGGTCGGTTTTATATTGCGATATATAATGCTGCACTGCCTTTCCACTCAGGTTCATAAATGTAGTGGGCTTTATCAATACTATTTCTTTATTTTTAATACGGCCTTCCGCAGTCATAGCATGCCGGTTTAGGTTAAATTGCATTTCAAGTGAGCTAGCTATTGCATCTATCACCTCAAAGCCTATATTATGCCTTGTATTGTTATATTCGGGGCCGATATTGCCCAGTCCGAAGATCAAAAATTTCATGCTATTTTAATTGCTTTCTGCTAAGTCATCCGACCTGCGCAATATAAAGTTTCTTCCTAAATATACCTTCCTTACCAGCTCATCTTCTGCCAATTCTTCGGCAGTGCCTTGTTTCAATAATTTCCCTTCAAATAGCAAATAGGCCCTATCTGTTATACTCAATGTTTCCTGCACATTGTGGTCGGTAATGAGTATGCCTATATTTTTGCTTTTGAGTTTGTAAATAATGCGCTGAATATCTTCCACTGCAATAGGGTCAACTCCGGCAAACGGTTCATCGAGCAAAATAAACTTAGGGTCGTTGGCCAAGGCACGGGCTATCTCCGTTCTTCGGCGTTCACCTCCGCTGAGTACTTTCCCCATATTTTTGCGCACTCGGTTCAAGCCAAATTCCTCTAGCAATAATTCCACTTTAACGGCCTGCTCTGCTTTGCTAAGATTAGAAAGTTCAAGTACCGCCTTTATATTATCCTCAACTGTTAAATCTCTGTAAACAGATGCTTCTTGAGGAAGATAACCCACCCCTTTCTGAGCTCTTTTATACATGGGAAGTTTTGTTATATTTTCATCATCAAGAAAAATGTTGCCATGGTCGGGTTTTACTAGGCCAACTGTCATATAGAAAGTTGTGGTTTTGCCGGCACCATTCGGACCCAAAAGCCCTACAATCTCTCCTTGTTTAACATAAATGGAAACATCATTAACAACCTTTTTCTGTTTGTATTGTTTGGCAAGATTATCTGAACGCAGTATCATATCGTTTTTTTATACAGGACGAATATCCCTAACCTTCAATTGTAAATTCTGTTGACCTTGGTATTCGTTTAATTCGATAGAATAACAGGCATCAAACGGTTTGTTTTTACTAATTGTTTCATAGACATTACTCATCCCAAAGCCTATACCATCAAACTTTATGCCCTTTTGCAAGGCGCCTAATTTTAAGTGCTTTTCTTTAACTACCCTGCTACTTCCGCTATCAATGATATTATTAGTCCTAAAAATGGGCGACATATTACCAGGACCATGTGGTTTAAGCTGCTGAATCAGATTATAAAATTTTGGCGTTATATCGCTAAAATCCAATTCAAGATCGTAAGCAATTTCTGGCGTTAGCAAGGTTAAATCACCGTTTGTTTTCAGCCAAACAACTTTATCAAATGTTTCAGAGAATTTTTCAAAATTTTCTTTTTTAATGGTCAGGCCGGCTGCGTATTTATGACCGCCATATTGCTCCACCAAATCTCCACATTCGCCAATTGCCTCATGCACGTCAAAATCCTTAACACTCCTTGCAGAACCTGTCAGCATTCCATTGACTTCACTAAAAATAATCGTTGGCTTATAATAGGTTTCTATTAACCTTGAAGCTACGATACCAATGACCCCTTTGTGCCATTTTTCACTAAAAAGAACTGTACTGCTCTTTTTTTGGTAAACCAAATTATTATCAAGCATTTCTAGTGCCTCACGTGTAATATCTGTGTCCAAATCTTTTCTGTCACTGTTATTTTCATTCAGTGTTTTAGAGAATTTAAGGGCCTGGTGAAAATCCTGTTCAATCAGCAAATTAACAGATGATTTAGCATCGCCAATCCTGCCTGCAGCATTGATTCTGGGACCAATTCCAAATACGATGTCAGTAACTTCATAATTATCTTTCAACTGGTAACTCTGCAAAAGGGCTTGCAGACCAACACATGGATCTTCGTTCAATCTTTTTAGCCCATAATACACCAATACCCTGTTTTCGCCACGCATATCTACAATGTCGCTGCAAGTACTCACAGCCACAAGGTCAAGATATTTTGTAATATCTTCAAAAGGCATATCCGTTAACTGGGCATAAGCTTGGATTAATTTAAATCCAATGCCACAACCTGATAATTCTTTATAGGGATACTCGCAATCCTTCCTTTTCGGATTTAGTAAAGCTACAGCTTTGGGGATTTCAGCACCCGGTAAGTGGTGATCGCACACAATAAAATCAACACCTTTTTCTTTGGCATAGGCGATGAGTTCAACAGACCTTGTACCGCAGTCTAAGGCAATAATTAATTTTACATTTGTCTCAACGGCATAATCAATTCCAATTTTTGAAATACCGTATCCTTCCTTGTATCGGTCGGGGATATAAAATTCAATATTGGAGGTTAATTTCCTGAAAAACGAAAACACGGTTGAGACGGCTGTTGTGCCATCTACATCATAATCCCCGTAAATTAAAATGCGTTCTTTTTCTGCTAAAGATTTTTGGATGCGTTCAACTGCCTTATCCATATCCGTCATTAAGAAGGGGTCATGTAAATCGGTGAGTTGTGGACGGAAAAATTGCTTGGCTTCATCGTACGTCTCCACGCCTCTTTGCATTAAAAGGGTAGCTATATTATTGGAAACATTAATGCTTGTGGCAAGTGCTTCGACTTTTTTATCATTCAATTTGGGAGACGGGGTCCAGCGATAAGCCATAAGGGGCGAAGATAGCGAATTTTTGCGTAAATCTTTAACACGCCAAACTGTTGATTTGTAAGTATGTTAATCGTCAATAAAACTCCTTCACTTTTTTAAATAGAAAAAATCAAATATTCATCTATTTTTAATTGGCAGTACAACAAACACTAACATCTGATTTCAATTAATACTAATTTTTTATTCTTAT
>JBBQIF010000336.1:0-3727 GCA_038324665.1 Bacteroidia bacterium | reverse complement strand
GTACCCGTATTTATCAATAAAGCCGCCACTAGCACCGGCATATTCAAACTCCAAAGGATTGTTAAAGGATAATATTTTTGGCTGTATTGCGGCAATTTCTGGATTTTCTTCAACCAATTCTACCATCGGTTTTAGCCAATTACTATCTACTTTTACATCGCTATTGAGCAATACATAATAATCCGACTCTACTTGTTTAAGCGCCCTGTTATAACCACCAGTAAAACCGTAATTTTTTTCAAGTATAATCAGTTCTATTTGCGGGAAATTAGCTTTAACGAATTCTACAGAATCATCATTAGAGCCATTGTCAGCCACAATGATGCGCAAGTTGCCATAATCTGTGGCACATACTGACGGTAAAAATTCAGCTAAAAATTTTCGAGTGTTAAAATTCAGTATAACTACTGCGACAGATTTCATTCGGGGGTCGTTTCCTCCGTTATTTCAAAAGGAACAAATACAAACTGCCCGCCATATTCTGTTATTAGAAAAATACAACAGAATTTCGAAGGGTCTTTAAAAGCTTCCTTGAATTTAGCGGCATTGCCTGGTTTGATAATATTCCTGTTCACGAACTCTTCTATAGTGCTGGCTTGGATGGTAAAATTGATACCCAGTTCTTCTCTGTCCAGAATTACTTCGCCTAATTTTACCTCAGCCTGATGGGCAATAAAAATGGGATATTCACTGAACCCATCTTTGATAATATCCTCGCTCACCTCCTTAATGGCATCTTTGAACAGATTCAAATCCAAGCGCAGGCTGTTTAAATAGGTCTTCAATAAATCCTCTGTCATCATAACTAAGGGCAAAAATACTAAATTGTGGCCTGTTCTTCAATAAGGCCATCTGAAAGCATGATTTCTTCGATTAAACTAAGAGATGTAGAATCAAGCTGTGTTTTAACTATCCAACATGCCCGCTCCTTAAAAATAACCTCAAAGGCAATTTGGTTTTCTTCAATTCGTATATTTTCAATATCCGATAGAACGGTATTATTATAAAATCTTATTAGCTCATTTTCATTGGATAAGAGTTTTAAAATTAAAAAAAAGCAGAAAAGCTGAGACTTTTATTGGTTATTAAACCAAGTAATTCAATTGCCTAGGTACCTGAGTTTAATTATGAATCAAATTGAAAGATTGAGTTCAATAGGTTGAAAATTAAGAATGCGGACTATAAAGCGCAGTCGAAATCACAATTGGGATTGATAAGTGCGCTGGGCTTCTACGCTGATATATTATAAGTCATGAAATTAAAGGTTCGTATAAAATGGTGCAGGCTGTTTTTATTGCACCTCCTAAATTACAAATATTGCAAACTCCTTACTTATTCGTTTATTTGCATTTGAATTCAATAGTTGAATTATGATGAAATGCATTTTATGGTTGTTTTTTTTTCTTGGAATTTCAAATATTAGGGCTGAAAATGATGAACCCCTTAAGTGGAATGTTTCAATTGGTATTGGCGCCCCTAATCCAGTTCGGTATATCTCATTTATAGGAATTGATAAAGTGGCTAATAATTACAAGGCAGTAGGGAGTGTTCCATTTCATTTGAAGGGTGAGTATAAGGTGAAATGGTGGATGGGATTAGGCTTGAACATCAACCATATAAGCTACAAGAGCACTTTTACTCATAAGTTTATTAATACCAATGGGGATAAAGTTGACAATCAGATTACAGTTACAAACAATAGTACGGCCTTTAACCTACATGCAAATTTTCATTTTTTGAATCCGAAAAATTATACTAAATCCGATTTTTACTGGGGACTGGGAATGGGGTATAAAGCAGGGAAATTTAAAGTTTCAACTCAGTATGAAGAGGATCGTTATTCTGTAACTCTTCCGAGTATTATAAAATTTGGTTTTGAAACAACTTTCGGTTATCGATATTTTTTTACCGAAAATTTAGCGGCCTATACAGAATTAGGCCTTGCCAAATCCTTTGTCCAAATTGGTATAACTGCAGCTTTCTAAGCAGTTTTTATTTTCAATTCAATGGCCGAAGTGGAATATCCTTCAATGAACTCGATTGTCTCCACCTTTCCGCCATTGTCAATAACAATATCATAGCCCACTATATTTTCAGGTTTGTAATCAGCACCCTTAACCAGTACATCCGGAACAATGGATTTTATTAGTTCATAAGGCGTGTCTTCATTAAATAAAACAACAGCAGCAACGCTTTCAAGTGAAGCAATGATATAGGCTCTTGATGCCTCGCCCTGAATTGGTCGGGAAGGTGATTTTCCAAGTCTTTTAACTGATTCATCAGTATTTACGCCAACGATGAGAATATCGCCCTTATCGGCAGCTTTTGCCAGGTAATCCACATGTCCTTTATGCAGTATATCAAAACAACCATTGGTAAACACAATGCTTTTGCCTTTTGTCCTTTCTGCAGTAACAAAAGCAATGATAGCATCTCTTTTTATTAATTTATTCTGTATTTTGGAATGGTGCATCGTTATACTTTGGTTCTATAGGCCATTATTACAAATGAAATAGTACCGGCCACTATTATCATCAGGATATTGCTGAAAAACAAGACTATTCCTACTGCATTGGCTTGGGATAAGGTTAAGTTAAGTATCTGAAATAAACCAATCTCAACACTTTTTATAGTGGCAATACCGGCTGGTGCGGGAATAATAACCCCCAAACTGGTAAATATCAGAGTACAAAGTCCACCGGTGGCACCTAAATGTTCCGTAAAATCAAAAGCTTGTAGAACAAAATAGGTCATCATCCAGTAGCAGAACCAGATACCTAAAGTGTAAAAGATAAATAGAAAAGGTTGGCGAACAGAAAAGACACTTTTTAAGCCATTGGCAAACCCTAGTATAATTTGTGCAATTTTACCTTCGCCCTTAAATATTTTTTTTGAGCGCATTAAAAGAATAAGGCCGATGACCATAATTCCTAGAATTGTAAAGATTAACCATTTTTTATCAGCTAGTTTTGATAAAAGCCTTTCATTTATAAAGTCATATAACAAATCAAATTGCAGGATGACACTTAGTGCGATTACTAGTGCTAGCATAATTAGATCCAGGATGCGTTCGCTCACCACTGTCCCTACCAGCACATTCACAGGTATTTTGTCTGTCTTTGCCATTAGGGCGCAACGAGACACTTCGCCAGCTCTTGGTATACCGAGGTTCACAAGGTAGCCACTCATTGTAGAATGGTAGGCATTGCTAAGACGTGTTTCATAGCCCATCGGTTTCAATAGTAATTGCCATCTTAGAGCCCTTAAGAGCACAGCCAGCACACCGCCCGAAACAGAAATAATAACAAAATGTATTTTTGCTTTTTGAATATTAGCTTTGAATTCCTTGAAATCAAAATTTTGCAAAATAAAATAAACAATCAATGCACCTACTACTGCAAAGATTAAATACTTTATAATGGCTTTTTTATTCAAAGTTTATTGAATTTATTGGGGAATACCAACCATGGCTGATGTTTTTTTGCTTCCTCAAATTCCATTAAGGCAAAGCTTATAATAATCAGTTCGTCGCCAATCATGCCCCTTCTGGCCGCGGCACCATTCAATCCAATAATACCACTTCCTTTTTCGCCTTTTATAATATAGGTTTCAATACGTTCGCCATTGGTATTGTTAACAATCATCACCTTTTCATTTTCAATCATATTAGCGGCCTCCATCAAAGCCTCATCGATTGTAATACTGCCAATGTAGTTAAGTTCTGTGA
>JBBQIF010000335.1:0-3735 GCA_038324665.1 Bacteroidia bacterium | reverse complement strand
TGGCATTTGGGAATGTGCTACCTTTGGGAGCTGCGCTCGGAGCAACAACATTGGTAATGGTGCCAGCACTGCCTGACATGGCAGATAGATCCCAAGTTTGATTAGCACCGGCATTGCCAGCATCTATGAAACTCGTTGCATTCAGTGTGAAACTTTCACCAATTACAGAGTTAATACCGGTTGCTGTAAGTGTTGGTTGCGCCACTGAAAATGAGCACACTAAACTAAAGCATGCTACAATTGAAATAAGTATTATTTTTTTCATATTTCTATTGATTTATAATTTATACCATGCAAACTTACCTTTTTTCTACAATTAAAAAACACAAACTATATGAACGTGTAAATCCTTTGTCTTTTATTCACAAACTAGGCAGATTTTCTAAAATTGCATAAAGATAATGAAGTGATTACATATCTGAACTAAGCAATATCGAATAGTTAAAGGTTTTCAAATAAAACCAGCCTAAGTTCAAAATGACTTTCCTTACTTCTATTTTTATAATCTATTGGATAATTAGTTTACCATTTAAAATTGAATCTGCACTTACCAAAGTCACAAAATATAAACCTATTGGTAGGTTTGTGTGAATTTCTTTCTGACTTGAAAAGCTATTTTCAGAATAAACCAAGGCGCCGTTAACATTAAATATCTTGAAGGATACGATTTCCAATCCCGCAGCATCAATTGTAAAATTACCATTATTTGGTTGAGGATAAAGTCTTACCTCATTGGCAGTGCCATTTTCTAAAACAAAGGAATTTTTTCCAAGGCTAAATCCTACTATAAGTGGGTCGTGATCGGAAGATCGATAAGGATCCGGATTGAATAAATCTTGCGTTTTATAAGTGGTTGTATAATCGATAATTGCCGGCTCATCACAGTTGATATGCCATTTTTCAGCACCTTTCAGCACTCTGAACATAGATGGAGTCGCAAACCCATGATCCAGTGAACCTGATTGGGCATCAAATACATAAGAATACGTTTCATCGAGCACACTTTTAAGCCCACCTGCCCTCAGTATATCCATAGGATCTTCCTGCTCATACGCATTGTAATCGCCAATTGAAATGATATCACTATCATTGCTTTGCTGTATTATTGAATTGACAAAAGTCAACAATGCCGTTGCCTGCTTTTTCCTTGTTGCATTAAAATAACCCTGACCATCATTCTGGTCAACATCTAAAGGATCAATCTGTGAAGTAGCGCTGCCTCGCGATTTAAAATGATTGACGATTACTGTAAATTTTTCACCATTACTGTTCATTATAAATGTTTGAGCCAATGGTGGACGACCTAACGATGCAAAAGCTGAATCATTGTAACTTTTGGACAAACCATTGGGAGTAACTTTAGAAATTCTATAAATAAGTGCTACCTTAATTGCATCTGTCCCGGGATTACCGTTAATATCTTTAGAATCTCTTATATAATCGAATGTATTGCTTCCGTAAGCGGTATTCAATGCTGTCACCAAGCTATTAATGGCAGAATAGGTGCTATCGCCATCATTTTCCATTTCCATCAGACCGTAAATATCAGCATCTAGTGCTTTCAAAGATGCAATGGTTTTAGCTTGTTGCCTTTGAAATTCCTTTGCTGTAGTAGCACCGCGAGATGTTGGAAATCCATTGCCTTTTCCGTCACCATTGAAATAATTCTGTAAATTGGCTCCTACCACTTTCAAATTAGCTCCTGAAATTTGAGGAGAAGGAGGACGCACTGCATATTTGAATTTTGGCTGACCTAAAGAAGGGTAAACTCTAAATAAACCGAATTCAAATCCAAGCACCCCAATTAGTGTATCAACAGTAGAACCTATCCTCAGGGTTTTCTTTACTGGGTCTAAAAAAGGGATTGGATTGGGATTCTGAGTATTCAATTTATCACAAATCAATATTTTGCTTCTGACATTCAAGGATTGCCAGGCTAAAATGTTATCTAAATTTGAGTTGCCCGAAAAACTAACCCCTTCTTTTGGATTATCATTGGGATCTATAACGTTAGTTGGACTATATAACCTACCATTTACAGACGCTGTAATTTCCCCATATCGTCCTAATTGATAATTTTCTGTAACTGTTAATTGCTGGCTGACCTTAATTTTCATTCCTTCATACTTTTCAAGTGAGTTGATGGAATCCAATGGGAAGGTAATATTTATAGGGATTACAGTTTTTTTACCCGGAATAATGATGATTTCACTTATTTGCGAGAGATTCGTTTGCCCGAAAGTCTCAAGCACTTTGCCTGTAACTTTTATATGATCCCCCTCAGAAACATTGATAAGGCTATTCACGAAAATGCCATCTGAAGTCAAAGGATCATTGTCTGGATTCATATCCTGCATATAAAACCCGCCTTGTTCATTAGCGCCCTGTAGGGCTGCAGTAACGACACCTTCAACCTTTACTATTTTATTAAGCATATGGCTGCTACTACCTTTACCCTGAACAGATGATATCAGTGTGATAGAGGTATCGGCAGATGCTGCCATCGTGGTGCCTGTAAGTTTAATATTATCAAATCGCCATGTTCCACTTGTACTGTATTTACTGCTTGCACCTGTGGCTGTATATTGATTACCTGTAAACGAAGAAACAAGCAGGATATAGATTGAGCTTTTGTTACTAAGATAGGGGAATGGTGTAAGGTCAATTGCTTTTGTGCTCCATGAAGACCCTGATTTAGTTATCAAACTATCTACCTTGGTATAATTAATACTATCAGCAGACACCATGACCATTGTTTTTCTTGACGAAGTGTTGCTGTTATATTGTTGAAAGGCAAAACGGAGGTTTTTAAACCCCTTTGTAGAAATCCTTAATAGAATACCAGCTTTCTCATTGTTCTTAGATTGAATAGGAAAGGATTTGATACCATAGGCCTTGCCTGAAGATGGATTTCCTGGTAGATATGAAGAAAACGCAGTTCCTCCAATATTGCCAATGCTTCCCACACCGGAATCCGGCTCATTGGATGAGCGATTAAAGGTCCATTTTGTAATCAATACTTGAGCAGCACCAACCTGTAATAGTGCTAATAGCAAAATTGTGAAGCATGTTTTCATGAAAAAGTGTAGTAAAGTGGTAAGTTAGCGTTATAGTTTAAGGCATAGTTAATGATAAAAACCCAAATTAACGCAACACTTAATCGGTCGCATTAAGGATTATCTAGCTTACTTGTTGGCATTATGCTGATTAATTCAATAAAAAAATAAAATTTATAGCAACAGGAAAGTACAATTGAAGCTGTTTTTATCCTAACTTGCAAACATAACTCAATTCATTGCGACTTAATGTTAACCATCCCTCTCTATTGAAAAAACAAAAAAAAAGTCCTGACAAAATAGACGCTCGGGAATCCGTCTATTTATATACCGATATTTCGCGCTTACCTGCTTCCGGCAATGGGCTTCTAACTGCAATCAATATTTACAAGGATGAAATAATCTCTTTGTTTAAAGGTGAGATTTTAACGGACAACCAGGCAAAATTAAGGGCGAATAAAAACAAGGATCAGTATTTTATTAATATGCCTGATGGCAGCATCATGGACTCCATGAAAGTTAAATGCTTTGCCAAGTATGCCAATGATGCTGCGGCGTTTCCATCCTCATCTGGCGGACTTAGGAACAATGCGAAAATAAGCTTGGATGAATTTAATAATGTTTGCCTTATTGCCACCCGCTACATTAGGAGCGGTGAAGAAATATTCTGCAGTTATGG
>JBBQIF010000334.1:0-3742 GCA_038324665.1 Bacteroidia bacterium | reverse complement strand
GGAATACCGGGCTTTCCTAGTGAATATTTGAATCTTACACTGCTATCTTTTTCATAAAATAGTAGAATTAATTTTTCCCATGCGTGCAGACAGAATTTAAAAAGCTTGTCAAATAATTTTATTTTACTCAAACTTATGGTTTGCTGTGCACCGCTAAAAATTGAATGACGGGCAATGACAGCCGCATTCTGCATATTATCAACCAGTCCCTCTGCTATTACAAAAGCACCACCTTTATCACTTGCACTTAAATGTAATACCTTTATTGGTTGAAGCATATTTGCAAATTAAATTAAAATTTAATCAAATGCTTTAGTAAAAAATATCTTTTTCTTTTATGTTTGTGCAGATATAACTTATAAAATGAACTTCAATAAACTCTTTCAAGACATTAAACCTCATCTTTTGGTTCTTATTATCTTCTTTCTGGTTGGCTATGTTTATTTTATAAAAACATTCAATGGCTTTTCGAATAAGGAGGAAGATATTACGCAAGGATTTCTTAAATCTACCGAAATAGTAAAATATAAAGAAAAGGAGGGTCAAGTTCCTGGATGGACCAACAGTATATTTTCAGGGATGCCATCAACATTAATATATGGAAAACCAAGTTCTAATGAGGTCTCACTTTATAATTATCTTACCCCATTTGGTTTTACCGCTTATCCTTTTAGAATACTGTTTTTATCATTTATAGGCTTTTATTTACTGATGTGCTCTTTTAAGGTCAAACCGCTCTTTGGGGCTTTAGCCGCCATCGCTTACGGTTTTGCAACATACAGTATAAGCAGTGTTGAGGCCGGTCACTATACCAAGGTGTTGGCAATGGCTTTAATGCCCGCATTGTTAGCCTCAATGCAATGGTTATTCAGCGGTCGATATTTGTTGGGAGGCGTACTACTCGCCTTCAATTTTGCATTACAAATCTATTATTTTCACTACCAGATTACCTTTTACTCTATCATCTGCTTGCTTGGTTTTGGTATTTATTATGTGATAGAGGCATATAAGAACAGTCAGTTGAAACAGGCCCTAATAGCTTCCCTCATTGCAATCCTAGCTATAGGTACCGGGGTACTAAGCAACACAAGCAAGATTAAGGAAACCTCAAAATTTGCCGAAAATACGATGAGGGGCGGTAATGACATGACCAAGGCTGACCCTACAAATAAACAAAAGGAAACCGGCTTATCAGGCCTAGACAGGGATTATGCTTTCAAGTGGAGTTATAGTATGGGTGAAACATTTACGCTATTAATTCCCAATTTCTATGGTGGAAGTGTTAACGAAAAGATTGATGAATCCTCAAAATTGGGAGAGGCTATCCAAAGTGATCATGGGCCAACCTATCATGGAGGATTAGGCGGAAAAGGAAACATAAATACTTCCGGGCCGATTTACATCGGTTCTATCATTATTTTGTTGTTTGTTATGGGGTTAATAATTGTTAAAAGCCCTGTTAAATGGATGTTGTTGGCGTTGACGCTTATTTCATTTATGCTCGGTTGGGGCAGAAATTTTGATTTGATAAATAATTTCCTGTTCGATCATCTGCCATATTTTAATAAATTCAGGACGCCCATGATGGCATTTTGTATCGCTCAGGTTACGATGCCTTTATTAGGCTTTTTGGGCTTAAAGGAGCTGTACGACCACTGGATAACGGCTAAAGCTCCCGTAAAAAAAGCAGTGGGTGCAGCACCTGTTGCAATTGTTGAATCTAAAAACGAAATTTGGAAGAAAGTACAATTATCTTTCTACATTGTTGGTGGATTTTGCCTTTTAATGTCACTTTTTGGACCCACAATAGTAGATGTAAATGGCGTTGGGGATATTGATTTGAAAAACAACTATTTTAATGGTGCATCAGAAGCTCAATGGAACTCTTTCCATGATGCATTAAATGATGAAAGGGAATCACTTCTAAGGACAGATGCTTTCAGGTCGTTTATTTTCACAGGTATAGCGTTTGTGCTTTTATGGGCTTGGTACACTAATAAGATTTCAAAAACGACCACCATTGCAGCGATTGGAATATTTGCAGCTATTGACTTGGTTGCGGTTGATTGGCGGTACCTTAACTGGAGCGAATTTACACATGAAAAGGGCGAGTTAGCAACACCTGAACCCGATCCAGTTGACAACCAAATTCTAGCCGACAAGGATTTACAATACAGAGTATTCGACCTTTCAGGCGATCCTTTTAATAACAATAACGGCGCAGCGTTCCATAAAATGATAGGTGGTTATGACCCTGCAAAACTAAGTCGCTACCAGGATTTAATATCTGAATTAATTGCAGATAACAATTATCAAAATAAGGCATTGGACATGCTTAATTGCAAATACATTATTGGTACCGATTCAGCACGTAGAAAAGGCGTTATCCCAAGACCAAGTGCCAACGGCAATGCTTGGTTTGTGAAAAAATTAACAGGAGCAAGCAATGCTAAATTAGAAATGGATAAATTAAAGGAGTCTGATGTAAAGAAGGAAGCAACTTTTAATGCAGATTTCAAGGATAATAAAGGACTTAAAGCGGACAGTTTTGAAGTAGATTCTGCAGCCTTAGCCAAGCTTATTAGCTATCACCCGGATACGATGAGATATGAAGTAAATAACAACCATCCCGGTTATCTGGTATTTTCCGAAATATATTATGATGATTGGAAAGTAATGATAGATGGAAAAGAGGTTAAATTGAATAAAGTAAACTATACACTAAGGGGAATTAATGTGCCAGCTGGACCACATAAAATTGTTTGTTATTTCAACAAAGTAAATTCTTCCACAGATAAGGTTGATTTTATAGCCTCAGTTATCATTTTAATTGTTTTAGGACTTAATATTGCGCTCTGGCTTAAGGGATATATTGCGAAAGACTGATGAAAAAGCTCTCTGTCATTAGTATTACGTATAATAATTACAGGGGTTTATTAAAGACATTGGCCCTATTCGAAGCAAATACTTTCTCTGGTAATATTGAAATTGTTATCGTAGATGGCGGGTCGAAGGATGAGACACCAGAATTTTTAAAGCAGCAAGCAATAACAAAAAATTGGGTTTCAGAACCCGATAAAGGTATTTATGACGCCATGAATAAAGGGTTAAAAATGGCTACAGGTGAATATTTGTGGTTCCTGAATGCAGGTGACTATGCCTATAGCAAACAGGGCATTGAAATTATTCTGGAAGCCCTTGAAAAATCCCCTGATGCTGTATACGGAGAAACGATGCTGGTGGATAGTGATGGAAATGAACAAGGAACCCGTTCATCGCAAACAACTAGAAAATTACCGAAAAGGTTGCATTGGCAATCCTTTAAGATGGGAATGACGGTTGGTCACCAGGCTTTTATCATAAAAAGAGCATTGGCATTGCCTTATAATACGGAATTAAAGCATGTTGCTGATATAGACTGGATGATTCGTTGCCTTAAACAATGTAAGACGGTGATAAATCTGAAAAGTATTATTGCCTGTTTTACCCTTGAAGGGCACTCAACATTGCATAGGAAGGATAGTAACCGAGAACGTTTCAAAGTATTAAGGAATCATTATGGCACTTTTCCCAATTTGTGGAACCATTTATTAATTACGCTGCGCCATTTATTAACTTAAACAGCAACTGGTGCCTTGATAGCAGGCCATGGATCATAATTTTCAAGAACAAAATCATCAATAGTGAAATTAAAAATGGAATCGGTTTCCTTATTTATTTTCATAACTGGATACGGTCTAGG
>JBBQIF010000333.1:0-3749 GCA_038324665.1 Bacteroidia bacterium | reverse complement strand
AGCGGCCAGTCTAGTAAGGTATTACTCATTTGTTGAATTGGGAAGCATAAGGTATGTTAACCTGCAACTATTATTTGGATTAACTGCCGTACTCGGGCACCTGTTCCCTATTTATGCAAACTTTAAAGGAGGTAAAGGCATTGCAACACTCCTAGGCATGCTAATTGGCATCCATTATTTATCTGCGCTAGCTTGTATGGCTATTTTCCTTGGAACTCTTTTATCAACGAGGTATGTATCCCTAAGCAGCATATTAACTGCTGTTTCATTTCCATTTATTGCTCTTGTGCTATATAAAAATCAAGAACCAATGTTTATTGTGTTTGGCATAGCTGCGGCATTGATGGTAGTGCTAACACACCAAAAAAACATAAAACGCCTTGTGGCTGGAAATGAAAATAAGGCCAAATTATTAAAAAAACATAGAAGGTAATTTATGAAGGCGGATATCTTAAATTCTGGGGGACAACAACGAACCGACGCAATTGCAGAAACTAAAAAGGTTGATGTCAGTGCTTTTGAACTCATTTTATATAACGATGATGTCAATACATTTGACCATGTTATTGAGTGTCTGGTAAAATATTGCGGCCATGATTTACAACAAGCCGAGCAATGCGCATGGCTTGTGCACACCAAAGGCAAATGCGCCGTAAAATCAGGCGATTATTCTAGTTTAGAGCCCCTTTGTACTGCTCTTTGCGACCATGGACTATCCGCACAGATTGAACTTGTCTGAACTACCACTCACTTAAAACTAAAATGAACAAAATAACCCTAATATTAATTGCCTTTTCTTTACTTTCTGCTTGTACCAAGGTACCTATCACCGGAAGGAAACAAAATACACTTGTAAGTGAGGCCGAGTTGGAGACAATGAGCGCAACCGAATACCAGAAATTTCTTAGTACCAATAAAATATCAACTAACGCAACACAAACTGCGCTTGTAAAAAAGGTAGGCAATAATATTGCAACCAGCATTACCACCTTCTTCAAAACATATAAAGATGGCAAATACATGAAAAACATTCAAGGGTATAAATGGGAGTTTAACGTTGTAGATGACCCTGCAGTCAATGCCTGGTGTATGCCCGGTGGGAAAGTTGTGGTGTATTCCGGTCTGTTACCCGTTACCCAGAATGAAACAGCACTCGCAGTGGTAATGGGCCACGAGATAGCACATGCTGTAGCAAAACATGGTAACGAAAGAATGAGCCAACAATTAAAAGCCCAAGCGCTTGGCAATGTACTCTCTGTTGCTGTCTCTGGGAGTCCACAAGCCACGCAGGATATATTTAATATTGCTTTTGGTATATCCGGTAACTTAAGTTTACTTAAATATTCTCGCACACATGAAAGCGAAGCAGATAAAATAGGACTTGTATTTATGGCCTTGGCCGGTTACGACCCAAATGAAGCTATTCCATTCTGGGAAAGGATGAGTAGAATGGCTTCAGGTGGCAAACCACCAGAGATATTAAGCACTCACCCTAGTGATGCTACAAGGATTAAGGACCTTAGAGACTGGATGCCTGAGGCATTAAAATATTACAAACCTGTATCAAAATAATAATTGAAAACTTTTGTTTTAGCAGAAAACGAACTTTCAAAAATTACGGATGTTATTCTGTCAAAAAAGAGATTATCTAATTTGATTTTGCTGAATGGCGAACTTGGTAGCGGCAAAACTGCGTTGGCAAAGCAATTGATTAAAAAACTCGGTGTATCAGATACCATTACTAGTCCAACCTTTAATATTATCAGTGAATACCAGGGTACTAATTCCGCTAGGATATACCATTTCGACCTTTACCGTATAAAATCTATTGAAGAACTGCAGGATATTGGCTTTGAAGAATACATAGATTCAGGGAATATTTGCATAATTGAATGGCCGGAAATTGCAGAACCCTTAATTCCTTATGAAAGGATAGAGGTTTCAATTAGCGTTGAGAACGAGAAGAGGAAATACACTATCAGTTAAGCTTTGCGCATTTAAACATACTTATTTAGTTGATGGATAATTAATCTAAAGAATAGATTTCTATCCATATTTCATCGTTAATTTTTGTTACTAATCATTCATATTTCATTACTTTTGCAACGCCATGATTAAAATAAAAGCATTAACAAAACCAACCGCCGAAAACAATATAGTTTTAATTATTGACCCAAAAACTTTTAAGAAATCCGATGCCCTTACAAGCGATCAGAATAATGCAGTTAAAAATGCTATTAAAAATGACAAGAAAAGCATCTTTTTCAATGACGGAACCATACAAACGATAGTATTGTTTTCTGAAAATAATGTAACATGGAAAGTAGCTGAATTATTAAGGAAATCCGGTGCGAAAATATGCTCCGCTTTAAATGAAGTTAAAAGTGAATCTGTTAATATTATTTCCGGTGATTCAAAGTCTGCCCTTGCACTGGCAGAAGGGATTGCACTTAGCAATTACCAGTTTTTAAAACACAAAGGAGACAAAAAGAAACTAAGCAATACTTTATCAGAAATATTTCTAACCAATCCGGATATTACAAAAAAAGAAATTGCCGACCTTAATATCATCATTCATGCTACCTTCATTAGCAGGGACTTGGTAAATGAACCTTTCAGTCATTTAAATGCTATTCAATTATCAGAAGAATTTAAAAAAATAGGAAAAGATGCGGGATTTAGTGTCGAAGTTTGGAATGAAGCAAAAATTGAAGCCCAAAAAATGGGCGGATTATTGGCAGTAAACCAAGGTAGCAAGGTTCCTCCCACTTTTAATATAATGGAATATAAACCTAAAAATGCAGTTAATAAAAAACCGTATGTTCTTGTAGGTAAAGGTGTAGTTTATGATACAGGCGGGTTGAGTTTAAAACCTACACCTATGAGCATGGATCACATGAAATGCGATATGGCAGGAAGTGCTGTAGTTGCTGGAACATTATATGCAGTTGCCAAGGCGGGGCTTCCATTACATATTATTGGCCTAGTACCAGCCACTGATAATTGGATTGGGGAGAATAGTTATGCACCTGGCGACGTGATTACCATGTACAACGGAGCAACGGTTGAGGTGATGAATACGGATGCTGAAGGCCGCCTGGTATTGGCAGATGCCCTGCATTACGCTAAAAAACTGAACCCTGAACTAGTTTGTGATTTTGCAACACTTACAGGTGCTGCTGTAAGAGCAATTGGCCCCTATGCCTCTGCTGTGTTGGGCAATGCAAGTGATGAAATAAAACAGGATATTTTTGATAGTAGTTATGCTGTATTTGAAAGGTTAGTAGAGTTCCCGCTTTGGGAAGAATATGCAGATGAGTTAAAATCAGAAGTGGCAGACTTCACTAACCTGGGGAAAGGTGAAGGAGGCCAGATAAGTGCTGCCAAATTCCTTGAAAAATTTACAGATTATCCTTGGATGCATTTTGATATCGCAGGCCCTGCTTTCAATCATGCTGCAGATAACTATAAACCAAAAGGTGGCACTGGTGTTGGCGTTAGGTTAATGTTTGATTTCCTTAGCAAAAAAGCCGCTTCAAAGCACTAAATCATATAAAGAATAATATAAATTCAGTAAAAGAATAATTCAATGGCAAAACCACTTATTGGTATATCCCAAGGAGATCCAAACGGCGTTGGGCTCGAAGTAATCATCAAAACCTTGCAGCATGAAATGATTTATAATTATTGCATCCCTGTATTGTATGGCAATCCAAAATCATTCAACTTCAATAAGAAAATGATGGGAC
>JBBQIF010000332.1:0-3765 GCA_038324665.1 Bacteroidia bacterium | reverse complement strand
CGTCCCATTCTTATAAAGATCCAATGCCTGCCCAATAATATTGTTAATTAACTTTATGGGTAGGTCTTTCTCAGCATCAATAAGCATTATTTTCATCCTTGAACGCTTCTCAATTATTAAACTTTCATGTTCTATTCTTTTACCTTCAACAATACCAATATATGGTTGGCGTAACTTTTTATGCACCCACAGGTAACAGAACATTTTTCCTTTGTAACAAAAGAAAGGCATGCCGTATTTCAATGCTTCTGTTATATCGGCATCTAAACTCAGAATAAAGGCCCGCAAGGCCATAAGACAGGCTTTTTCAGGTTCTGCTTTCAACAAATAAAAATTATCAATTTCTCTTAGCATTTTATTTTTTCTTCATAAAAGCTTGTAAATTATTGGCTGCTTTATGCCTGATTTTTTGCTTAAGAAACATGGTCCACCCCAATAATTGCCCTGGCAAGCCAAGCGCCTGACTTGACCATTTATAAAAACTGAAATTATCGGTATGCT
The DNA here is from genome assembly GCA_038324665.1 of Bacteroidia bacterium. Classification (GTDB taxonomy): domain Bacteria; phylum Bacteroidota; class Bacteroidia; order NS11-12g; family UBA955; genus JABMMZ01. The sequence goes on along the minus strand of JBBQIF010000332.1, from coordinate 3,264 downwards.
TTACAATTTTACCCTTAGAAAATTCAAATTCAGCTTTAATGCGATTTATTACTTTTTTGCCGGTTGATGAGAAGGTATAAGAAGCCACCCAATCCACACTACCCTTGTTTTCATTGGCCTTTACGTTGCTGAATTCCAATTTCAAGTCTTTACCTTTTTTACACAACATTTCCCACATAGCATTGACCTGCTCCGCATTTAGGTTCCTGAAGACGGCATCATTGAAAATTGCATTATTAGCATAACAGGATTGCATCCCTTTATAGTCTTTTTTTTGGAAACATTCATAGAAGTGAGTGATGAGGGCTTCGTTAGCGTTCATAATTATTCAACCTTTTATGGCCGCACAATTATACTGCATACGGACCTAATACCAAAGTTTTTACATGTAGAGATTTACAATTAACCTTTATTGAGCAAGACATGCTTTAGGCTCGAAGCGTCTTTTCACTTTTATGCTGCTTTACAGTTTGCTTGACAAGTGAAAAACTAGCCAAAAACATATCAACTATTGGTAAATTCAAAAAAAATAAGTGTGTGGAGAATTAAGCACCATAAACATAAATGAACAAGCTGCGGCGCCTTGAACAAGCACTATTTCCATATAAGTGTTAATTCTCAGTGCATATTGTTTATCTCAAAAATGTTTATGTTTGTAAACACACTAAGAAATGTTTTATGACTTTTACGAGGAATTTGTTTCCACTACAGAAAAACATTTGAGAATGAAATTGAAAACATCATGAATTCATAATTTAAATTGAACGAATGGATAGCATTGCAAAAAAAAGAATAGAATCAATTGATATATTACGTGGCATTGTAATGATCATCATGGCGCTTGACCATGTGCGTGATTATTTCCATTTTTCTGCCAATACCGATGACCCTATGAATTTTGCAACCACCACTCCTCTCCTATTCTTTACCCGCTGGATTACCCATTTCTGCGCACCGGTTTTTATTTTTCTATCGGGCACTTCTATCTATTTGCAAAGTCTAAGGAAAACAAAAAAGGATTTAAGTAAATTCCTCATAACACGTGGCCTTTGGCTCATTTTGATAGAGATTGTTGTGAATTCCTTTGGCTGGTCTTTCAATCCACAATACGCTGCCTTTTTCTTCCAGGTAATCTGGGCTATAGGGATTAGTATGTTCCTTTTGGGATTTATTATTTATCTGCCTTACAAGGTTATTTTAACTTTAGGGCTAATAATTGTATTCGGACATAACCTATTGGATATTCCTGAAGCTGAACCAGGGTTTAAAGCAAGCTTTATGTGGAATCTTTTGCACCATGGGGTATTCGTTCCCTATCAAATTACCGAAGGTCACTATATGCTGATAGTTTACCCATTTCTGCCATGGACAGGCTTAATGATAATAGGTTATTGCTTTGGTAAATTATATGATGCGGATGTTATACCTGCCGCAAGGAAAAGGGCATTAAATATGGCCGGCATCGCCATGATAATTTTCTTCTTCATTTTAAGATATACCAATACTTATGGCGACCCACATCCATGGGAGTCACAGAAGAATGCCTTATACACCTTCTTTTCCATTCTCAATGTCAATAAATACCCACCTTCATTGCTTTATATGTGTATTACCATTGGTCCGGCCTTGCTGGTTTTAGCAAATATTGAGAATTTAAAAAATAAAGTAACTGATTATGTAAGGATATTTGGTAGGGTAGCTTTGTTTTATTACATCCTGCATATTTATCTGATTCATACGTTGTGCATGATTGTTTTTTTCTTACGTGGCCATACCCTAGACCAAGCCATTAACCCGGGTGCACATTTCCCTTTTTATTTTGTAATTTCTGGTGAGGGTTTTGAATTACCGGTAGTTTATATGATATGGATAATAGTTGTAGCAATGCTATATCCGATATGCAAAGCTTATGATAAATATAAAACGAAACATAAAGAGAAGAAGTGGTTGGGTTATTTGTAGCAACCAAACCTAAATTCTTACCGATAGCGCGGCATATTGAGGGTGTTTGTGTTGGTAATCTACTTTTTTCGATTAACTTTGACTGCATAAGAATTGAGATAAACCACGAATTCCCAATAGCTAATACTAGCCACTAAATACTAACCACTAGTCACTATATACTAACCACTAATCACTATATACTAACCACTAGTCACTAAATACTAACCACCAAAAAAAAATGAACTACCAATCCATCACCCCGAATATTGGCGTTAAGAACGTTAATGAAACCGTTAATTTTTATACTGGAAAACTGGGTTTCCAGTTATTGATGAGTAATCCTGAAGAAGGTGAATTCCTATGGGCCATGGTTGGCAACGGGAATGTATTTATGATGTTCCAAGAAAATGCCAATTTAAAAGCGGAATATCCCGATCTTGGCAACACTGGACAAGGTTGCATCACCTTTTATGTGAAGATCAAAGGCATGAAGGAACTGTATGAACAAGTAAAAGGCTCAGATTTGATAGTGAAAGAATTGGGCACTACTTTTTATGGTTCAGAGGAGTTCGCCATCAGGGATAATAATGGGTATATACTGACAGTAGCTGAAGCCTAGAAGCTTGATATGGTGAGTATAGAAACCATAAGGAAGATGGCCATGGCCTTTGAAGAAACAGAGGAATTGCCTCACTTTGAAAAGACCTCCTTTCGAGTGAATAAAAAGATATTTGCTACTTTGGATATCAAAAACAAACGGGCTTGCCTTATGCTCTCTCCTATTGATCAATCTGCCTTTTCAACTTTCGATCCCAGCATCATCTATCCTGTTCCTAACAAATGGGGCCAAAAAGGCGCTACGTATGTTGAATTAAGCAATGTGAAGAAAAGTGTTTTACTAGATGCTTTAACGGTAGCATATTGCAAAGTGGCTCCTAAAAGGTTGGGCGAGAAATATGAAAGTGGCGTTTAGAAAGTCTTATCTATTCAGCTATTATACAGCTTCCTTTTTCCTTATCATCTTTAGTGAAAACCAACCCAAAACTACAATCAGCAAAATAATGATGGCCCAGAGCCAAAGTTTGTTCTTAAATAAAGGACCTGCAATCGCATTTTTTTTCTTTTCAATAAGTTGTTCATTACCGAATGTTAAAATTGAAAGTGATGCCGGTATTTTATCAGGGAACTGGTTAATATCATATTCTGGGAAACCTGCAAGTACATTCCCATACGTAAGGAAGTATCTGGCCGTGGTATTGTTAAAACGGGCAATTATTTCATGCACAGGACCTGAAACTTCAACTCCCGCTACATTTACCG
>JBBQIF010000331.1:0-3788 GCA_038324665.1 Bacteroidia bacterium | reverse complement strand
CTATTGGGTGGGATGGCAGATATATGGGTGAGTTATGCCCTGATGGTGTGTATGTTTGCCAAGTGGCTCTTACACCATATAACAGTGCATCGCGCAGATATAAAACCACTGTAAGGTTGATGCGGTAGGGTCTTATCAATTTCTTCTGATGATTTTTGTTATTTCTAATATATGTAGTAGCGACATTAGTATTGAACGAGTTGCGCTGCCAAACAATCGTTTAGATAAATATTTTTAGGCCAACTTATTCGGAATTATCCTAATGACTAAATATTAGAAAAAAACAGTAAAAAACTATTGTTTATTTAACATTATTTGCCTTAATTTGTCTAGGCTGACATACGAAATTATAAGGAAATGGTTAGCATGCCTTATTTTCAATTTTCTAGATGTTTAAACTTTAAAAAAATAAATTAAAATGACAAACGTCCCGGTAAAAAAATTTAAAATACTTTTGGTGGATGACCATCCTGCTTCAAGAAAATGGGTCATTTATTTCCTGAACAACTCCCCCGGAATTAAGAAATTCGGTGAAGCCGAAAACGGTGCACATGCAATTGCTGAGCTTGAAAAAGAAAGTTACGATATAATTTATTTGGATATTCAAATGCCGGGAATGGATGGTCTTGAAACTGCCGTAGTCATTAAAAAACGCTTCCCAAAATCAAAGATTATACTGTTTTCAATGGCCAAATGCAAGGAAACAATTATTCATTTATTGGCTATGGGAATTGAAAGTTATATTGTCAAAGAAGAAGAAGAGATCATCAAAGCCTTTGAGGAGGTTTCGGCAGGGCGTAAATATTTTTCTCCCAATATCAACAGAGTTTGGATGGAAAACGAGGCTAGTAAATTATCTCATTCTGCCAATGAAATAATGGAAGAAAACAGTGGTTTGATGTCCAAATTTGGCCTGTTTTTTACATCATTAAAATCGAGGATCTTTTGAGTGAAAGTTCATTGCAAATTTTAAAATTAAAAAATACCTAAGCCTTTCATTTCGCAGACCCTGCAAAGTGTTCCTAGGTTAACTTCATATTAGAAAGCGCCAAGAAAATTTTAAAATCTATAACACCTACAATTATTGGATGTTTTGGATGTTTTTTTATTTCATCTAGAGAAGCGAACTTGCTTTAAACACCAAAATTAAAATCCTTGCACTTAACCGAAGATTAGCTGTATTAATACTTCAGTATTGAATTCGTTGTTGAAACAACTATTGGCCAAAATTTTCTTTCTGTTTTTTACATCGACATCTGTAAATGGTTTTACAAATAATTCATTGATATTAGCCACCATTTCCTTGCTTGTTTTACTGATATGGCAGGCTTTCTCCAATCCAGTGTTTTCCACCATCAGGTTGTTCACCACGCAATGCCTGCCAATATACAAAGAGTTCAATAATTTTAATTTAATACCTGTACCTTGGAAAGTAGGTAGCACATTTATTTGTGCATCTCTTATAGCTTGCATGATTTCGTTGTTATTCCAGTTAGCTCTTAATTGTATATGTTTATGCTTGCTGCAGGCAAATTGCAATTCTTTGCTTGGATTATTGCCAGCAATAATTACAGGGAATTTGATTTTTGAGAAAACTTCTTTTGTTAAATAAAGTGCAGCAAAATTATTTTCGCCAACAGCCAGATTGCCATGGTAAAGTATGTATTCACCCGAGCCGGTTGCAATGTTAACATTGTCGTTGGAGTGAAATGCAGGGAGCAATTCAGAGTTATGGTATTTATGGTTGAGGTATGCCTTATCAGATGGTGAGATGGCAAGCGTAAATTGGGCATATTGAAGAATTTTCTCATACTTTTTCAAATTGTCGGATTCATTCCTGAAAAAATATTTCTTAAAATAATTGCTTTCTACCAATTCTAGGCTTCTATAATAATCGTGTTCAATATTATGAGTTCTTACCATTTTCAACCTATCCTTTAGCTTAGGATGCTTAAGGAAAAAAGTAGAATGCAAACCCTCGAATAGTATGGGTGCATTATTCTTTAAAAGGTTGGTCAGTAATTCTTCGTTATTGCGCGTCATAACAATGTATGGAATATTGCCTATAAAAGGATTTCGATATTTACTCCGCGGGTAGTAATACACTTTCTTACATAATTTGTTAAGTTCCGGTGCTTCTTTGCGGCCATACTGGAAACAATGAAGATAAATGTTTATACCTGCTCGGTGCAGCCAGCGGATCTTATGGTATATGTCTATGACACCACCATAATCGGCAGGGTAAGGTATATCGAATGCAACAATATGTAAAAGCTTATTCAAATGTCTGTGTAAATTTGAAGTAATTTCTGGCTTTCAAGTTCCCAGTTATTCTTTAATGATGCAAGTAAGGCATTTTGTTCTAAATTTTCATATTCCAACTTATTATTAAGGTAATATTTTAAAATGTGGATTAATTCGGCTTCATTATTCTCGATGCACAAACCGCATTTAAAGGCCAAATTTAGAAATTCATATTCTGGCAACAAAGAAGAAATAGAGGGCACTCCTGCCTGCATATAATCAAAATATTTGTTACTCAGTGAATGATAATAACTCTTACTTTTTGATTCAAGTAAATTATATCCAAAAAAGACGCGCTGTGTAATTGAATTGATTTTTTCAGGGGTCATTAATCCCATAAATTCTATGTTCCTAATCCCCTTTGCTGATGCCCTCAACGACGCACTTAAATCGCCTTCCCCTATTATTATACAATTGTATTCAGGTAATTTTTTCATCGCTGATATTAACAATTCAAGTTCCCTGCCTTTGTTTAAGGCACCCTGATATAGGATAGTTGGAATATTGAATTTAATTTGGTCATTCCTTTCTTTGTAAGCAGGCACATTGCGTACACAGGCAAAAGGAAGGCCGTAGCGGATTTTGAGTTCTTTTGCTAGGGATTCTGAAACTGTGTACCTTGCTTTACTTTGCGCTATACCATAGGCTGTTACCCAATGCCATATTTTTTGCTTTAATGCTTTGCCTTCAAGCTCGGGCACTTCGGCAAAATATTCATGTGCATCATATACTAATGGTACTCCTTTTAGTTTTGAAAGCAGTGTAAAGGCGAATAAAGTATCACTATCTACTGCGCAATAAATATCATACTTTTTGAAGAGCAACAGAAAAAATAATCTTATATTGAAAATGGCGTAAAAAAGTATGCCTGAATTGATGCTAAAATTAAGCTTCCTAGTTTTAAAAGTGTAGGGGTTTACAGGTTTGTTTTCCTGCTTTCTAAATTTAAAATGCGGGCGGAAAATAACCAATACATTAAAATTATTTTGCTGCAGTTTGGAAGCAATCCGTATGATACGCTGATCTGTCAGAATATGGCCTGTAATGGCAATTACTATGCTTTTTTTGCTACCCATTTCCAGTGCCCTTCTTTTGTTTCTGTCGCAAATTCATTGTCTTTTAGCCAGCGCAAAATTAAGGTATATTCATCAATTTCAGCGGCATTAACATATCGCGGTAAATCTTTACTTCTGAAATTATCCTTTCCTATCAAATTATTAATTTTAGCATGATAGCTTTTAAATTGCTGATAGGTTAAATCCTTTTTTTTTCGTTCCAGACAAATATCACATTCATCACAAGGAATCTTATTGATTTCGTCAAAATACCTTACCAGTACATTGCTCCGACATTCAGTATTGTTATTGATATAAAAGTTGACCGCATCAATCTTTTCTTTGTATCGCACCCTTAGAAAGTGTATCTTTTCCGGAGCAATATGTATATCCGGGAACCTGTTCTCTACCATTAATAACTGAGGTTCT
>JBBQIF010000330.1:0-3796 GCA_038324665.1 Bacteroidia bacterium | reverse complement strand
CTTTTATCAATTGCTATAAGGCTGCTTATAACAAACTTCATCAGGATTTCATCTGTACTAGATAGTTTTACAAGTGCTTTATGCCCTGCAGCCAACACACAAAGCAGGTCGTGCAAACCTACAAAAGGGATGTTCCCCGCCATAATAATCCCTACTCTCTTTTGCTGAGTTGCAGGCAATAAATCTTTTAGCCAGAGTTCAATATCTTGCGCGTTAAGTGCCTTATGCCAGTTATTAGCAGCTAATTTAATAAATGCAGGAGAAAACCATTGGTTGTGAATTTGGGCACTTTCAACCACTTGCTCGGGTATGCTACCAAGCAATTGTCCCAATGCTATTAAATCCTTAGAAAATTTTATTTTATCCAAAATTTGAAGTAACAAAATTAATGTTATTTCGTTGAAGAATTATTAAAGAATTAATTGCAATATGCATCTTCAATATTTAAAAATAAAATTAGTAAGTTTGAACCAATGAAATTATCTATCAGATTAACTTTCCTTTTTCTATTATTGAATCAGTGTCTATATGCCCAGAAGGGATTCCGCATTGGCCCTTCTGTTTCTTATCTGGCATCAAAACCTAAAGTACTGGATACCATCCCCTCCAATTTCAATTTCAGGTTCAAATCAGGGTTCAGTGGAGGTGTTATGCTATATTATGGCTTTAGCAGAACCGTTGGCGTTTCAGCAAGTGTCCTCTATACCTCTAAAGGTTACAGAATTTTCAACGATAGTAATAAGAATGGCAATATCCTTAAACACAATCAATCTTTATTAGAAATACCAATAAACTTAGTACTAAAACAAAGATTGAATTCCGTTTCATTTGTGAGAGTAAATCTTGGGTTCACAGTCTGCAATATGATTTCATCTACAAGCAAAGAATTAACAAATAAAAACGGGAGTTTCCGGATAATGGAAGAAACCAAAAACTCATTCTACCCCATGTTGAATATAGGATTAGAAGTGAGCCATGAGGCTAAAAACAAAAATGTTTTTGTCTTTGGTGCTATTCTTAGGCAGGGATTAAGCAATACTACCAATCTGGGTATATTCAATAATAAAACGGCTACCAAAGCTCATTTTAACTTGGGTTACCAAGGCAGCTATATTGGTATCTCCGCTAGTTACCTCTTTAATCTTTCTAATATTAAGAAGGTAGATGAACTCTTTTATTAAGAGAGTTATTGTTATTGAGTTATTAAGTTAAATGGATAGGCAGGTTTGCACTAACAAACGCCTAATAACCTATAATCTATTAACTTAGAACTGAGCCCCAATAACTGATAACAATTAATAAATAACTTGTCTTACAGGATGAGCATGGCGTCACCATAACAGAGGAAGTTGTATTTTTTCTTAATACCTTCCTTATACGCTTCCATCATGAATTCATAATTACCAAATGCAGCGGCCATCATTAACAGGGTACTTTCCGCATTATGGAAATTGGTAATAAAGGTATTGGCAATGGCAAAATTATGTGGAGGGAAAATGAATTTATCGGTCCATCCTCTACTAGCGTTGAGAAGGCCAGTGGAAGAAACTGAACTTTCAAGGGCACGCATAACACTTGAACCAACGGCTACAATCCTGTGCTTATTTGCCTTGGCATCGTTTACAATTTTGGCAGTGCTTTCTGGAATATTATAACTTTCGGAATCCATCTTATGTTTGGTTAAATCTTCTACTTCTACATCGCGGAATGTACCAAGACCTAAGTGAAGTGTAACATCTGTAAATTTTATTCCTTTTATATCCAAACGCATCATCAATTCCTTGCTGAAGTGCAAACCGGCTGTTGGAGGTGCGATTGCCCCTTCTTCTACTGCAAAAATGGTCTGGTAACGCTCTTCATCCTCTTTTTTTACAGGTCTGTCAATGTATTTAGGAATTGGCGTTTCACCTAATTTCCTTACGATCTTATTGAATTCTTCCTTGTCGCCATCAAATAAAAAACGAATAGTTCTTCCTCTGCTAGTGGTATTATCTACTACTTCAGCTACTAGATCATCATCCCCAAAATATAATTTATTGCCAACCCTTATTTTTCTGGCAGGATCTACCAGTACGTCCCAAAGTTTTAATTCCTCATTAAGTTCCCTCAACAGAAAAACCTCGATTTTGGCGCCGGTCTTCTCTTTATTACCAAACATTCTCGCAGGAAACACTTTGGTATTATTCATAACAAAAACATCATTCTCATTAAAAATATCAAGAATATCCTTGAATTTTTTATGCTGAATGGTCCTTTCCTTTCTGTCAATTATCATTAATTTGCATTCATCGCGTTGTTTTGAAGGATCCTGCGCTATTAAATTTGGCGGCAGTTCAAACTGGAATTTTGATAATTTCATTGGAATATAATATGGGTAAAAAAGGGTGCAAAAGTAACATATATTTAACATATAAACAAGGGACAACTTTGATGATTTGATAATGAGTTAATTTGACAATTGATAGGAAAAATAGGTCTATTTCATTTTCTGGCATAAACATTGTTTATTTGCAGGTATGAGATTCATACTATTGTCCTTTTTTGCTTTCGCTATTGGCATAAATGCCAGCGCCAATGACAGCACTAAACAAAAACCAACGCTGCCTTCTGTGCAGGTAAAAACAATAGATGGAAAGACGGTAAATATACAGGACTACGGTAAAACGGGCAAAATTACCATTATTTCTTTTTGGGCTACTTGGTGTGGTCCTTGCATTAAAGAACTAGATAATATTCTGGATGTGTATGATGAATGGCAGAAAAAATACAACTGTGAGTTAATTGCCGTTACTATTGACGATTCAAGGAATATTCCTAAAGTAAAACCTTTTGTGAACGGCAAAGGATGGCCATATACGATTCTAACAGATGAAAATAAGGACCTCGCACGTGCTATGAATGTTAATAATCCGCCGCAGGTGATATTAATTGACCAGCAGGGTCAAATTGTATTTGTACACAATGGTTATACAGAAGGAAGCGAGTTAGAACTAGAAGAGCAGATAAAAAAATTAATGAAGTGATGCCTCTTGCGGGCCTTCCTTAACTTTATGTAAAATACCGTCTCTTAGGTCGTAAACCCAGCCGTGAACCTGTATTTCTGGAATTTCTTTTACATAGTCAATTTGTTTTATCTTACTTGTACCGCTAAGTACATTCAATTCTACCATTTTCCTAAGCCTTTCTTCTTCATTCGGAATAGCATCAACGGTTTTAGCATTGTCTAGGTATATCTTCTTAATTTTACTTAACCATATGTCCATGTTCCCAAAACTTTCATGTGTCATAGCAGCCTTTATACCACCACAACCGTAGTGCCCGCATACCACAATATGCTTAACTTTAAGATATTGCACAGCATATTGGATCACGCTCATTAGGTTGATATCATTGATATCCACCACATTGGCAATATTCCGGTGAACAAATAGTTCTCCTGGTTCTGTATTGGTTATTTCGTTTGCTGGTACCCTGCTATCTGAACAACCAATCCATAAAAAATCAGGTTCCTGTAATTGTGCAAGTTTGAGGAAATAATCCTTGTCCTTGTTAGTTATATCTGCTGCCCAAGCTTTGTTTTCTAAAAATATTTTGCTGATTATTTCCATTAGATTGATTTAAATAGTGAGTGTGGTTTAGTAGCGGTGGTTTTAATTGAAATTTTAATGCTCCGGTTTTTGGCAGATAAGATAAAATCATCAATTGTTTCGATGATATCAATATCTACAAAATCCGCCTTAGTCGAATCAATCAATACATGTGAATTATTAGGCACGCCGTTTAAAAGAGCTTTCAG
>JBBQIF010000329.1:0-3802 GCA_038324665.1 Bacteroidia bacterium | reverse complement strand
CCATCCAAAATATTACCAAGTATAAAAGGGAGGCTTTCAAATAACCCATAGTTTAATTTTAAATGGTCGCAAATAACAAGAATTATACTGATAGCCCTTAAACCATTCAGGCTGGGGTATAAAAATTTAGTTCCTTCCATTTTAGTTAGTACTGCAATTATAATTATTAATTATGGTTTATTAATCATGTAAGGGGCTATAATATGGCGGATAGTATCTCATCTAAAGGTATAATTAATTGGGGAATAAATCGCTTTCAGATGTTTTTTCAGATGTTATTAAAATAATTAATGCTAAAAATGCTGATAAAAATCATATTTTTGCTAAAACAATGAATTATGCCGCAATTTGCAACCAATTTAATAATATACAAATGGTTGATATAGTAAATATTATCTAAAGAAATATTATGCCCTCTGTTAAACAAGCAATTAAGAAACTACTTAAAGTTGATGCCAATACAAATCTTACTCCAATTAAAGACCTGATTCATCTGGGTTCTCATTATAACGGGTATGATATTCCTTCTAAACTTCTAGATTCCTCTTCCATTTGTTATTGCATTGGTGCTGGTGATGATATCACTTTTGATACAGAAATTGCTGTAATGTATGGGTCTAAAGTATTTATTTTTGACCCTATGCCGGAGGCAAAAACACATTATTTGGAATTGGTAGTGAAAACCAAAAAAAATGAACCATTATCTGTTTGGGAAAATTTTCCGTTTACTTACAGGATTAAACCAGAACAACTTTCGAACCTTACCTTTATGGAACTTGGGGTATGGGATAGTGAAAAAATCATTAAGTTTTATGAACCTACCCGCGAGAATTATAATTCACATTCAATACTTAACCTTCAAAAATCCGATACCTATATTGAATCACCGGTAGACCGCCTATCAAATATTATGAAAAAATTGAACCATTCCTATGTAGATTTGGTAAAAATAGAGATAGAAGGTGCAGAATACACTGTTATTGAAACCATTATAAAAGATAAACTGGATATAAAAATGATATTGGTAGAATTTGATGAAGTGTATCATAAGAATGGACCGGCTCATTTAATGAGGATAAAAAAATCAACCAATCTAATACTTAATGCAGGTTACAAAATGGTTCACACCACCCCAAATTATAAAAGGACCTTTTTGCGCAATGACGTTTACGAAAAATTAAAATAAAGGTATTTATTTCTTTTTGGGTTCTCCTTGCAGGAAGCCCCTTTTTATCCCTGCCACATCGCCCATCCAACAGGCGAAACAGGCGAATATAGCATAAACAGTATTAGCGGCGGCTCTTACCCTACTAAATCTCTTTTTGAGCATCCATACATCCTTAATGAAAACACCTGCATTCTTAATAGTTAATTGGTCAAAGGCAACAGAAATAGAAGGTGTAAGGGAATTTGCAGTATGCCAAATCCCAAATGGGATATAGATTGTTTCACCGGGTTTAAGGGTAAAATTATAGGGTGTTGCATCCTTGAATTTTGGGTATTTTTCATAATCAGGCTCAAAAACATTCATCTTGGAGCGCCAAGAATGTTCTGGATCCGGATAGAGCAATTCATCCTGCCCTCTAGGAAAAATAGTAAACCTTTTTTCACCGTATAACATAGTTACCCAGGAACCTAAATGATAATAATCGAGGTGTACATAAGGGAATTTACCACCCGGTCCACCAATGAATATATCAATTGCATTCCCCCAATTACCTCTCTGAAAGAAGCGACTGTCAAGCCAATTCGGTTTAGCGTAATCTCCATAAATAGGATTCATATACTGCATTAGCTCCGGTATCTGGTTCGGAATATTGAAAGTAAATGGATATGGTGCAGGATTATCAGTTGTGCTATTCTCTACGAGGTTAATTATTTCATTCATTGTATATTCCTTACCATCGCAAACTGTCTTCCGATCGCCAAAATTTTGTTTAAGCCATTGAGTTGAAAATAGTTCAAGCGCTTTCCAACCCTTTGAAGCCTCAGTGAAAATCACAGGAATCCCCTGATTAAAGTAATTTTTAATAAAATCTTCGTATGTAATATGTGCTTTCCTTTCTATCTCCATTTGATCTAGTCTACGAATTTAACCGTTTTTAATTTAATTAAATAAACTTTCTTTAATATCAAAAATCTTACCTACTATCACCTTATATACTTTGACTGTCCAAGCCAAGTAAGGATGGTTAATCCTTATAAAACTATAATTTTCATCCATAAAAGCATCCCAGTTGGCCGAATTTAAGTGATCCATTGAAAAGCTGAGATTAAAATCGTGTATGTAGGTGGTATGCCACCAGCCAGAAGGTATAAATATTGTTTCACCCGGATGCACTATAACTTTCAAAACCTTAGCATTTTTGAATAGAGGAAATCTTTTTAAGTCAGGGTCACTGATATTATCAATTTTACTTTTGCGTTCATGATCATCTTCTGGATAAAGATATTGTGTTTGGTCAGGAGCGTATAATATAAATTCCTTATCCCCAATTATCTGGGTAATCTGGGTGTGAACCCATAAATCATCAATATGCAAACTTGGAAAAGAACAGCCCTTGCCTCCAAAAAACAAAAGGTATTTATTGTCAATTCTCTTTATCAATGCTTTTGGGAGCAATATACTGTTTAACCTATTGCTTTTTCCATAAACATGCCGGGGATAAACATCCTTAATTAAATCAGGAAAAAATTTCCCCATATCAAATATACTGGGATACGGAGATTTATTCTCAGGAGTTGAAACTATAGACAAGTCAATTATTTCCGATAAGGTATACGTTTTACCCTGTACCTCTTTGGTAATATTACCATAATTCTTTTTAAAAAAGTCGGGTGTAAATTTATCAAATGCCGACCATTTAGGTTTATCGCAAATTACAACTGGTAATGATTTCTCTACGTATTCATTTAGAAACTCTGCATTGGATAATCCCTTTCTCTTATCTATTTGGCTTATATGGTCAAATGATGTCATCATAAAAGTATTTTAGTTAACAAATCTAAAGAAATTACCCTAAATAAAAAAAAGAGTTTTAATAATTTAAGTTTGATTTTTGGTATAAATCCGTTATATGCCACGTTATTCTCAAGCTAAGCATAAAAACATGAATCTACCTTGTATAAATTAATATTCTCCATTATTTTATCCGATATATACGCTAAAGAAAAGACATAGTTTTTATCCATTCTTAAACTAGTAATATTCCAATTGTTTTCCGACCCAATAAGGCTACTTTTAAGAGAATGTATGCCTTCAATTGAAGGAATAAGCTGGAAGTCATCGTCAATTCCTTTTGCTGTTGCTTTAACAAGTGCTTCTTTTCTCGTCCATAAAGTATAAAATGTCTGGACGGGATCAGTATTATTTTTAATAAAGACTTTTTCCTCATCGCTGAATGAGGTTAATAAAATATCATTAAATTCAAAATCTGGAACAATTTTTTCAACATCAATTCCAATACCACCGGCATGTACAGCAATTAATATCCTATTACCGCTATGTGATACATTAAATTCCAGTTTATTATTCCCTAAAATTCTAGGTTTTTTATTTACACCAATTTCAAACATAACATCTTTTGGTTTAACGCCTATGTATCGGGCAATTATAATCCTTAAAATCCCTCTTGCAACAACAGACCTTTCCTGATCCGTTTGTTTTAAATATTTACCTGATTTAAGCAATTCATCTTCTGTTAAAAATGTACTATAGTATGGTATATCCTTACTTAATTCATTATTATCTATCGCATAAACAGTTAGTTCTTCAGAATTAAAGGATGGTTGCTTATCCATC
>JBBQIF010000328.1:0-3804 GCA_038324665.1 Bacteroidia bacterium | reverse complement strand
CCATGACAAGGATATTTTGTATTTGGTGTCAAAACCCCTTCCTGCTGACCAATTAAAGCCTGTACAGTCTTGAAGGTTGATCCTGGAGGGTAGGGTGCTTTAAGTGCCCTGTTAAATAATGGCTTGCGGGGATCTAACAGCAATTTATTGAAACTTTTATTCCTGCTTTGACCCACCAGCAAATTGGGATCGTAGTTAGGACTGTTGACAATGCTTAATACTTCGCCGGTAGAAGGTTCAATAGCTACAATAGAACCGAATTTATTCTTCATTAATTGTTCGCCATATTCCTGTAAATTAAGGTCTATGGAAGCTATGAGATTCTGCCCAGCAATAGGCAAGCTATCAAACTTACCATCTGCAAAACTGCCTTGTTGTTTACTGAATTTATCTACTAATACTATTTTCTTACCCTTTGTTCCCCTTAGGTAGAGTTCATAGCTTTTCTCCATCCCCGAAAAGCCCTTAATATCGCCGGGTTTATAGTATTTCTCTGTCAGCAATTGCTTTTCAGATACCTCTCCCATATACCCCAACAAATGAGCTGCACCATTAATGTTATAACGTCTGTCAATTTTTGTCTCAATAAAAAACGCAGGATAATCGTAAATAATTTCCTGCAATTGTGAATAGATATTGAAAGGAAGACTTTTATATATTATTGACGCCTCTCTGATATTGTATTTACTAGCCTTCTTAATCCTGTTATTAAGGTCGAATGTATCTATCTGTAATACTTTACAAAGTTTTACTTTATCAATATCTTTGATTTTCAAGGGAACAGCCATCAGGTCATACACGGCATCATTATACACCAACAATTTACCATATCTGTCCACAATTGTACCACGGGCGGGGTAAATAGTCACTTCATTGGACCCGTAAGCCAGTGCTTTATAATAGTTTGATTTATCAACTATCTGTAAAAAAAATAAACGTGTAATAAAAATAAGCCCTACAACTGTAAGAACTATAAAGAATACCAATAATTTACCGCTTTTTTCCATAGTGATTCATTGCTAAGCTGACTATGATTTAGAAGGTTTATAAATTAAATCTTCAAGTGTTATGGTAAAAATAAAGGTAATAATTGTGCTGATGAAAACAGCAGGCATAGAGATGACAAAGAAATTCTTACCCAAGGACTCTATCATTACAAAGACAAAATGATAAAGTAGGATAAACGTAATAAAATAAGTCCATTTCCAAGGTCTTCCTTTTTTGGAAGTCCATATTTTATTATCTTCTTCGCGGCTTGATATTTCCTTTTCAATATCCCTTGTAACATAATACCTAAGATAACCGATTAGTGTGCAAACCGCCGCATTGATGCCCATGGAATTAAAAAACATATCGAGAATAAGGCCTGCGGCAAATGATACTATGATTAGCCAAACATGGGACATACGTGGTGGGAGCAATAACAGGAACATCACCAACAGTTGGGGCTGAAAATACAAACCTACTGGGTTAGCAATGTTGACATTAGATATTACAAATACTTGCAGTGCAATTAACAGGCAATATAATCCCAAATATTTTACTATATCAAATATCATCTCGCATTTTCTTTTAATTTTTTCGCCAATTCCTCTACTTCCTTATTGAATAAATTCTTGACAACATAAACCGTACTTATTTTACCAAAATTAACGGCTAGCTTAACTTTTATCGTGTAAAATCCATCTGAAGGTTTTGTTTCTATCCTGTCAATGACCCCTATTGGGATATTCTCCGGCAAATACTGGGAATATGGGCTGCTTACAATGTGATAGCCCTTTTTAATCTGCTCATATTTATTGACCTCTAGGTAATCAATAAAATTAGGATCACGTCCCGCCCAATGGATAGTGCCTTTTGCCTGGTTCATTTCCTCAATCTTACACCCTAATTTAAATGTACTGTTCAGAACAGATGTAACAATGCTGTAATTTTCAGACACGGCAATAATCCTTCCAACCACACCTTCAGGCGAAAAAACGCCGAAATCCTTTTCAATACCAGAGGAACTTCCCCTGTTGATGGTAATATAATTATTCTGGAGATTAATCGTATTGGCTATAACCTCCGCCGGAATATATTCAAACCGCTGCTTGTAAACGGTGTCATTAACAGTAAAAACTTTCCGGGACTCTATGACATAGTTATCTTTCAATTGCTTCCTTAAAAGCAGGTTTTCATTGGAAAGGGTCTGGTTTTTCTGATATAATCCGAAATAATCAAATATAGAATGATTTACTTCCAGCATCTTTCCAGCCGCTTTTCTTGTATTGCTAAAGTAAAAGGCAGACTGATAGCGGTTAACCCGAACAATGGAAATAATGCAGAATATTTCGATTAATAAAAATAACAACACATGAAGCTTGTTTTTTAAATACCGAAATATAGAATTCATTTAAAAAACCAATTATGAAGTCATTAAGAATTTAAATTTGCCGATATTTTTAAGCGCAATGCCAGTACCCCTTACCACAGCTCTTAAAGGATCTTCAGCCACGTGAACAGGTAACTTTGTTTTCGCTGATAACCTTTTATCCAATCCTCTTAACAAGGCACCACCACCTGTTAAATGAATACCTGTTTGGTAGATATCAGCCGCTAATTCCGGTGGTGTATTTTCCAACGCTTTCAATACTGCTTCCTCCAGTTTCACAATGGATTTATCCAATGCTAGCGCAATTTCTGAATAGGATACAAAAACCTGTTTAGGGATACCTGTCATCAAATCTCTGCCATATACAGCATAATCTTCTGGTGGGTTATCCAATTCCGTAAGAGCGGAACCCACATTAATTTTTATTTTTTCAGCAGTACGCTCACCGCACAACAAATTATGCTGGCGTTTCATGTACTCACTGATATCCATATTAAATTCATCCCCTGCTACCCTTATGGATTGATCGCAAACGATTCCACCCAACGCAATAACAGCAATCTCACTGGTACCGCCGCCAATATCAATTACCATGTTACCCATAGGCTCTGTTACATCTATGCCAATGCCCACTGCAGCAGCCATTGGTTCGTGTATCATATATACCTCTTTTCCACCAGCTCTATCTGCACTGTCTTTTACTGCCCTTTTTTCAACCTCTGTAATACCTGAAGGAATGCAAATAACCATTTTCAATTGTGGTGAAAATGATTTCCCTGACTTATTAATCTTTTTAATCATTCCCCTTATCATGTGTTCGGCTGCGTGGAAATCCGCAATAACTCCATCCTTTAGGGGCCGGATTGTTTTAATATTATCATTTTCCTTGCCAAACATTTGCATGGCTTCATGCCCTATGGCAATTACCTTTCCGGTACTCCTTTCCATTGCAATGATTGAAGGTTCGTCAACTACAACCTGATCTTTGTGTATAATTAATGTATTAGCAGTGCCTAAATCAATTGCTAATTCCTGTGTGAAAAAATTAAACCATCCCATCTTTTGGTATTGTTGTATTGTTAAATTTAAATGCTAGCGCAAAATAACGATAAAATATAGGATTATTTGTCAATAGCTAAAAATATTTTTCTTTTTTTTTTGAAATATATTTGTTTGTTAAAAAAAATAGAGATTACTTTGTTCTAATAATTGAACAAAAATTAAGGAAATTATATAAAAATGGATAAAAGAAAACCCGGACGCCCTTCAAGGAATGATTCAAGAAGAATTGAGATATTGGAAAAAGCTGCGCATTGTTTTACTCAATTCGGCTATAATAAAACCACCTTGGATGACATTGGCGACGCATTGGGTTTTAACAAGGCCGCATTGTATTATTATTTCAAGAATAAAGAAGAACTTTTTAGCCA
>JBBQIF010000327.1:0-3824 GCA_038324665.1 Bacteroidia bacterium | reverse complement strand
ATGGATATGCTCCACCAACTCCGTAGGGCTCATGCGCTCGCTGATACCTGTAAAATTAACAAAATCAGTGAACAGAACTGTAACATGATTATACTGTCTGGCATGAGATTCCCCGGTTTTCTTTAACTCGTTGGCCACTTCTTCCGGTAAGATATTTAATAGTAGGTCATCAGATTTTTTCTTTTCAGCAGTAAGCAATTTATTGTTGCGCTTCTGAGCAATAAAATAATGGTAAATAATGGATAATATACCAAGCAGCACAAGGACTATGCACAAATAATACCAACGCTCATTCTTTACGGACGCTATTTGTAGGTTCTTTACCTCCATTTCCTTTTTATTCAGTTCTTCGCTCTTTCTCATCTCCAACACCTTTATTTTTTTCTGGTTTTCGTCACTTTTTACTGAATCCTTAAGACTTACTGACTTTTTATTATAAAAGAGTGCATTTTCAAAATCACCTTCTTCCTTGTAAACATTAGAAAGGCCTTCGTAATTGGCAATGAGGTTATAAAGATTTCCTGTCTGACGATTTATAAGCAGCGACTTCATTTGGTAATCCTTCGATTTACTGAGGCATTTTCCCCTGTTAGAAAGGCTGTCTGGTAATAAAAGGCCTTTCATATCCATTGCAATATGCAAATAAGTATAAGCAATATTATCATACGTTTTTGCCATCCCATTTTTATGTCCCATTTTAACCCACATTCCCAATCCTTGCAATTTATTATTAAGCGCCTTTACATATTCCTGCTTAATATCATAAATGTTACCGGCATTTACCAACATACGCGCTATGCCATTTTGGTCCTTTAGGTCCTTAAAATCCTGTAGTGACCCTGTAAAATACTTTAGTGCTTTATCGGGCTCTTCCCTCGATTGGTATACAAGGCCGATATTTCCCATGGCGGTAGCCGCTTCAGCCTTCATTCCATTTTCATTATAAACTATCAATGCCTTCAAATAGTATTCAAGCGCCTTTTCAGTATCACCATTGTTATAATAGATATTACCGATATTGTTCATCGGTTTGGCCATGTTCTTTTTATCACCAATAGCCTCAAAAATATCAAGCGCCTTCATTTCATATTCAAGCGCTTTAGGAAAATCAGCCTTTGCAATGTAATTAATACCAATGTCCATATAACCATAACCAATATATTTCTTTTCGTTAAGGCGTGTGGCTGTTCGCAATAATATTTCACCAAATTCAATGCCTTTGTCAGGATCTATCTCATAATAAGAAAAGGATATTTTAGCAAGCAGTTTGAGTTTGCTAGTATCATCTGCATAACTCGGAAGTATGTTCTCAAGGGAATCTACATACTGCTGGCCATTTTTTTGAGCGGCAGCATAAGCGCTTAATGCGAGTAGGAGACACAGTAATGGTCGTTTCATTTAGAATTCCTTTTAGGGATTTAATCTTTTAAGTGCCTCGTTAGTTTTCGCTTACCATTGCAAACATAACCCATTTATCGGTTAAAAAAAGTTAATTATTAAATGACCGTACCTGTATCATACTTTTTTAAAAGAATAGTAAATAGGCTGAACTAACAAGGGTTACTTAAATAACGGACTAATGATTTGATTACAAGCCTATCAGCAATTTTTGAATCAACTATTCCACCAAAAACAATTCAGTAGCTATCATAAAAACTCCTGGGGCATTTATCTCAACAATTTGATATTTCTGTGAAGGTTTTACCCATAAATATTCTGTTTTGGCAGCGTTAGTATAAACTTTTACTAGCATGTTAAAACCCTTCACACACTTCGTCCATTTATAATTTACCAATTGTTTGCCATTGGGAGCATAAGTAATTTTGAAGTCTAATTTAGGAATGGATGAGCAATAAAGATACTGTTTAAAGAACTGGTCCCAATTTTGTCCGGTTGCAGTATTAAAATAGGTAAGGATATCTTCTGTGCGCACAATTTTATGCCGAAACTGCAAGCATAAATTCTTTATCGTGGCAAACCATAATGAATCATTGTTGAGGGAATTGCGCATGGTATGCAGCATCCAGGAGCCCTTGTAATAAATATCATTGTCTGTAAAACCGTGGTAAAATTCATTTCTTGGTCCTACCATGGGATGCTTACCTACCACTTTCCCCCTTTGTGTTTGCAGATATTCTATGGCTTTTTGTTTACCATAATTATATTCTACAAATAGTGCCTCAGAGTATGTAGTAAAACTTTCATGTATCCACATATCTGCAGGGTCGCTGGCGGTAATGCTGTTGGCAAACCATTCATGCCCGCTTTCATGAATAATGATGAAATCAAAATCAAAATCGTTGTTGATATACTGGTTGCCATAGGCTATACAACTCTGATGTTCCATGCCCCAGTAAGGGGTCTCTACTAATTTATAACCATCCTCATAAAAAGGGTAAGCACCGAAATAATGCTCAAACGCTTTCAACATTTTAGGTACCTGTTTAAAATGTTTTTCAGCTTTTTCTTTATTATCTTGTAAAACATAATAGGTCAAAGACAATGCCTTAATGCCATAGTACACATCTTTAATTTCAGCATATTTTCCAATATTAATACTGATATTGTAATTATTAATGGGATTGCTCACGTGCCAATGAAAAGTCCTGAAACCTTCACCGGCATCAAATTGTGCTATAAGTCTTCCATTGGATACGCCAGTCAGCCCTTCGGGCACTGTGAGGAACATATCCATGCTATCGGCTTCATCGCTCCAATGGTCCTTACAGGGCAGCCATACATAAGCCCCTATCCCTTCGCATGCAAGGCCTACCCAATCATTGTTTTCAGGATCCTTAGCCCATACGAAACCGCCTTTCCATGGCGGCAGTTCGGCCACATGGGGTTTGCCTGAAAAATAAACCATAATTTGTTGGAAAGCATTTTTTGGCAACTGCGATGTAAAATTCACCAATACAATATTTTCCTTACGGGTGTATTGAAGAGGCTTACCCAGAAACAAAATACTGTCAATCTGCATCTCCTTCACCAAATCAAGTTGTAGGATTTTAAACGCTGAAATTACCCTAAAAGAAATAATATTTTTTCCGGAAATGGTCTGGGTCTTCGGGTCAACTTTTACACTGATACCATAATGTGTTACATCAAAACAGGTTCGCATAGGCGTGAGGGTTCCATGTGTTTTCTTTTCATTGTCGGTCACAAAGCTGCCAATGGAAAAAACGGAAAAGAACAGTGTTAAAATAATAAATCGTTTCTGCATAAGTACTGCATCAAAGTAAAGCATTTATTTAATCATTTACCAATCATAAATAGGTTCTCTGTAGAGATGCGATTTATCGCGTCTCTACTATACACATGCACATGCATTTATAGCATTCGGAACCCAACAAAGTGAGACATCCGTTATCCAATTTATCAGGTAGTTCATGAAAATAAACGAATCGTTTATTTTTTTTCGTTTATTTTTGCATCTTTATGGAACTCGATAAGCACTATTCACCGCATGAGGTAGAAGATAAATGGTACAGCTATTGGATGAACAATGGTTTTTTTGATTCAACACCGGATGAGAGAGAACCTTATTCTGTTGTTATTCCTCCCCCGAATGTTACTGGTGTCCTGCACATGGGGCACATGCTGAATAATACGATACAAGATGTTTTGGTGCGTAAAGCCAGGATGGAAGGTAAAAATACATGCTGGGTGCCCGGTACGGACCATGCGAGTATTGCAACAGAGGCGAAGGTGGTAAAAATGTTGGCAGAGAAAGGGATTAAAAAATCTGATATTACAAGGGAAAAATTTCTGGAACATGCCTGGGAATGGAAAGATAAATATGGGGGTATTATCCTCGACCAGTT
>JBBQIF010000326.1:0-3826 GCA_038324665.1 Bacteroidia bacterium | reverse complement strand
CATTTTTAACCGTAAGTGATATGGTAAATGTGCCATCATTTGCAAAAGTGTGCGTTGGATTTTTAGTTGAATCTGAGGAGCTTCCATCACCAAAATCCCAGTCGTACTTATTACTCGATGAATTGGGCGTTGAAGCATTGGTAAATTTCAAGGCAGTACCCTGGCAAAAACTACCAGTTGGGAAATTAAAATCTGCTTTTATTTTCTGTATATTAATAGGTCCTTTAGTTATAGAAGCACTGCAACCATTGGCGGCTATAGCCTTTAAGGTAACACTAAAAGTGCCAAAACTTGAAATTGTAAAAAAGAAATCTTTCGTATTGTCGGTGCTTCCATTGGTGCATGACCAACTGTAACTAGTAGCACCCGTACTTTTATTGGAAGCAATGAAATTTGTAGGTACCGAACAACTGAAATTATTGTTCAAAGTGAAATCTGCCTTTGCATTTGGCTTTATCCTAACATATTTTACCTTAGTTTCAAGGCTTTTACAGCCATAACCATCTGTAACAGTCAGCCCAATGGTAAACTTATCATCGTAGGTATAAGCATGCGTTGAATTTTGTAGGCTTGTAATATTACCATCACCATAATCCCAAGTCCATTTAACTATGGCTGTATCACCGGGTGAAGAGAGATCCTTAAAATTTAATACGTCGCCAACACAACCCACAGTATCTGCTTTAAACTCAGCCAACGGACTTTTAAATACCCTGATGGGATTAAAAGTTTTCACAGATTTATTTCCACTGGCATCCCATACGGTCAAACTTACTGTGAAATTACCTGATTTGTAATAAATGGCTGAAGGATTTTGAAGGGTGGATTTATTGCCATTGCCAAAATCCCACTCAAATTTAACCGGACTGCCTGTGCTTTTATCCGTATAATTAACTGTTAATGGCACACAACCTTGCTTGGCAGACAATATAAAGTCTGCGACTGGTGCTGCTTTTAGTGAAAAAAAACAGCAAACAATGCTTGACAACAAGAGGTAACGGAGAAGCAAAATTTAGTACTTTTAATAGGAGACACAATTATAATACAAATAGTTGTCTAGCCCAAATTAAATTTTACTTAACCTTATAAACATCCACCAAATCTTTGTTTCTTTGCAGTTCATTGAATAAGGTAATTATTTTCTCGGCACCTTCCGGCAGCGGTAAAACTACAGTTGTCAATCATTTATTGAAAACCGTCCCAGATTTGGGTTTTTCAATCTCGGCCACTACCCGAAAACCCCGGGTGAATGAATTACAAGGAAGGGAATATTATTTCCTTGAAGTGAGCGATTTTGAGACCAAAATAAAAAACAATGAATTTCTGGAGCACGAAGAGGTTTATCAAGGCATCTTCTATGGTACCCTTAAAAGCGAAATTGATAGATTGTGGAAAGAAGGAAAAACAGTAGTATTTGATGTGGATGTAGTTGGTGGAATGACTATCAAAAAACACTTCGGGCAGCAGGCTTTATCAGTCTTTTTGCGCCCTCCGAGTATAGAGATACTGATGGATAGGTTGCGCAAAAGGAGTACCGAGGTTGAACACCAGTTGCAGATGCGCATAGAAAAAGCCCAATATGAACTACAATTTGAAAAAGCGTATGATGTTGTTTTAGTGAACGACAAGTTGGAAGACACCCTACTAAAAGCTGAAAAAATTGTCACCAATTTTATTGCATCATGAAAACAGGCCTTTTTTTCGGCTCTTTTAATCCCATACATACCGGGCATTTAATTATTGCACAGTATATATTGGATGAAGCTAAACTTGACAACATTAAATTTGTAGTTTCACCCCATAATCCGTTGAAAAATGAAGACGACCTAATGAAGTATGAAACCAGACTGGAAATGGTAGAACGCTGTATTGCCGACAACCCCGCATTTGAAATTGAGACCATTGAATCCACACTTCCTCTACCCTCCTATACTGTTCAGACTTTAGCCGCTATTGAAAAAGAAAATGTAGGCAAAGATGAATTATACATCATCATGGGCAGTGATAATTTAGAAACTATTACCCAGTGGCAAGATTTTGAGACCATCCTCTCCTATCCTGTCCTTGTTTATAAACGCGACAGAGACTTTACAAGTCCTTATCCTGACAAAAAAAATATTCGTGTATTTGATAGTCCAATTCTGAATATTTCAGCCACACGGATCAGAAAAATGATTCAGCAGAATAAATCTGTGAAGTATTTAGTACAGGATGAAATTTTAACAATCCTTAAAAAAGAATTATAATTGTAACATGTCTTTAGGATTTAATATTAAAACAATGGCCGAATATGCGGCAGAGGGAAAAGCACCGGAGGTTTTATTCTTTGTTGGTTGTGCGGGAAGCTTTGATGAAAGGGCACAAAAAATAACCAAAGCATTTGCTAAAATTTTGCACCATTGCAAGGTTGATTTTGCTATTTTAGGCACAGAAGAAAGCTGTAATGGCGACCCTGCAAAAAGAGCCGGTAATGAATTCCTTTTCCAAATGCAGGCCATGAACAATATTACGATAATGAACGGCTATGGCATAAAACACATTGTAACCACATGTCCTCATTGTTTTAATACGCTGAAGAATGAATATCCTTCTTTAGGCGGAAATTACGATGTGGTACACCATACCCAGTTTTTACAAAACCTGATTAATACCGGAAAGCTAAAAGCAGAAGGTGGAGCATTCAAAGGAAAAAAAATTACCTACCACGACAGTTGCTATTTAGGCCGTGCCAATGGCGAATATATGGCGCCAAGAGCTGTGCTGGAAATATTGGATGCCGAACTTGTGGAAATGAAACGCTGCAAAAGCAATGGGTTCTGCTGCGGCGCCGGTGGTGCACAAATGTTTAAAGAAGCGGAAAAAGGCAACAAAGAAGTAAACGTAGAAAGAACTGAAGAAGCCTTGAAAACCGGCGCTAAAATTATAGCGGCCAATTGCCCGTTCTGCATGACCATGCTAAGTGATGGCGTAAAAAACCAGAATAAGGAGAATGAAGTAGAAGTGCTTGATTTGGCTGAGTTGGTGGCCAGGGCCAATGATTTGATTTAAAAAAATCCCTGCCAGTTTACACTAACAGGGATTATGTTTTTCAGTTTATAGTTTATAGTGTTTAGTCTTTTGTGTTTCCGTTTTATATCTATTAGACGGGGTTTGTTAAAAAGGTTGCGTGGAACTAATTTGGTAGAGTCACACTGAGTTTATCGAAGTGTGATGATTTGGTAATAATTAGGCCGTCAAAAACTCAAGCGTATTCACATTGTCTGCGTAATTCCACAAGGATGGTGATTGAGAGGTGCCAAAAGGTATAGCATTTTCGACAGCGGGGTGCTTACTCACTATGCATTGCAATTGCTCCCTATGCTTTTCTATAAAATCTTTAATGTCACCATCGTTTTCATAATAGTGGTAATTTAAAGTAGCCAGAGGTGCGCCTAATTCCGATTTTTCCTGGAAAATCATGAACCCGTTGTCGTAATGTTTGGTGAGGTTCATCAGCAAAATGGATTTATGGTACATATAATTGTTGTAAAATTTATGGTGGTTTACATGGTCCATGTATTTATCGAGCGAGGTATAGAGTAAATGCAGGTCCATAGTTTTGGGCATCAGCAGGTGGGTTACATTGCGGCAACCTAGGCCAAAATAAGTATAAATATCATCTGCCAGCAATTCCAGTTCTTCCTTGCTTTCATTACCTGTTAGCACCGCAATGGAGGTTCTATTTTTGCGAATCAATGTTTTTTTATCCCTGAAATAATAGTCAAAATAGCGGGCGGAATTATCGCTGCCGGTGGCAATGATCAATTCGGCATAATTCAACCTTTCT
>JBBQIF010000325.1:0-3872 GCA_038324665.1 Bacteroidia bacterium | reverse complement strand
ATCTTCATTTTCCAAGTCCAGAACAATTCTTCATAACTGGATGAATCGATGGCCCCTTTACTGTCTCTTTTAAAGCGTCCACATATTGAAGCATATTTATCTCGTTTTATACTTGGCTCCAGGCGACTCACCATAAAATATGAATAGCCATCCGATGCCTCACAGTAGTGCATCCATTGGTATTGCCTTTCCACTTTATGTACCTGCATATAATGCCTGTTCTTGGGTAAAAACCGCTGGTTTTCAGGAATAGAATCATGTAATTTTGAAAAATGTGGTAAAATGGAGTCCAATATGCCGTCATAATTAACTTTATAATCACTAAGCGCATATTTAGGTTTATCGTTGCATGCAAATAAAACAATACAGAAAAACCAAGCAAGGATGAATTTATTCATAAATTAAAATTAATGCAAATTTAGTATTCTCTTGATTCAAGAAGATTGCGTAATTGTTATGAAATCATTAAGTTGGGAGTCGAAAAAGCAATTAGCAATAAGCAATAAGCAATAAGCAATTAGCAAGAAGCAATTAGCAATTAGCAAGAAGCAAAGATTTAATTTATCCGAAATCTTTGCCAATTGCCGGCTGACAATTGCTTATTATTCCTAATTAAGCCAAATCCTCCACATCCCTCTGCCAAATGTTGATACGTATAACATTCTCTCTCTTTCAAAATACTTTATTTCTGAAACTATTGTTTTTGGAAAATCCTTGCTTAAAGCCTGCCAGTTTTCATTGCCCCGTTTTATAAAAACACCATTGGCATTACCACATACCCAATTCCTGCCGACTGGCTCTATGACATAAACAGGATGATTACTCAGTCCTCTTGAGATATTCAAGAATGTATTGCCACCATCCGTACTCAGGTAAATCTTATTATAGTTAAGGCTATCGTTTGAATTGTCAAATCCACCAAGCGTTACTGCAATATCACCATTATCGTTTACCTCAATGTCGGTTATGGAACGCCAGTTTAAGATGGGAAGATTCGCTGTTTTGTCAAGCCACGTATAACCCCCATCTCCTGTAAAATAAAGCTTTTTAACTAGCGCACCGCCCCAGGTGGGTTCAACTTTTGAAAGCCATATTTCATCTGGGTTATCTTTATTCACCCAAAAAGCTCCAATGGCCCTTTCCGATGATAAACTACCAGTCAATATTTCGAAATTCTTTCCTTTATACTGCTTGTATAAATGTTGGTTTGCAAGGTAGAGTGCCTTAGATTTATGCAAATATTGCATCCTGAATTCGAAGAAGTTAACCTCACCACCAGCATGATTGTAATTGAATAATTTACCTTCATCTTTTGTTGTATAACAGGCCTTAGAATATCCGCAGGCAAATTCAAGACTGTCTGCAATAGCTGCTACCCGACCACCATCTCCATAAAGTGTGCAACTCAACCATTTGTTATCCTTAAAAGTGAAAATACCCTCATCCTGTGTACCAGTCATTATCACATCATTCATGGCCTTATCGAAACCGAAAAGTAGTGTGGCATTAAGATTCTTAGAATTATTTGTAATACTTTGCCAAGTTATTCCTTCGTCTTTTGAAATATCAGACCCTCCATCTGTTACAATATAAATATTCCCATTGCGAATTACATCTAACGAATTTACATCATCATGTGCAAAGTTGGCAACACCATTTTCAGGCGTTGTAATCTGAGTGAAAGAAATGCCATAGTCAACGCTTTTAAACAATCTAGTAGTACCCACTAATAATTGCTCTGTTTTCAACTTTGGATCCCATTTAATTCCAATTGTCATGTGAAATGGGTTAGGTATAAATTGTGACTTACTGACGAGTTTAAACTCCATAAAATCAACCAAATTAGCTTGCAAAACATAGCTGCTGTTATGACTTACGGCAATCCATAATTTATTAGCATTTTTTTGCGAGAATACTATTTCGAAAGTTGAAAATCCTCCCGGTACTGTGCCATAGGCTCGGCATAAATCATTTGTGTAATCAATCCAGGTTACACCCCCATCTGTTGTTACCAGTAACACATTTCCTGCCACTACAATATGCTTTTCATTTATTGGGTTTACTTTTACAGACCTTAGGTTTTCTTTGGCGGTATATACCATTTTCCAAGTCCTAGCTCCATCCTCAGACAAATAAATATGATGATTAGAAACAGATATCAGTCTTTGTTCATTCCTATCAATTAATGCAATAGCTCTTTGTTGCTGAAGGTTGTATTCTAAAGGGTCATATTTTAGACTATTGCGTTGCCAAGTCTCGCCTGCATCAAAACTTTCAATAAGCCCATAGCCATATTGCTTATCCGTACCTAAGTCGGTTGCGCTGCAAGCAATCAGATGCTTTTCATTCTTTTTAAACCTGAGAATATCCATTATACCTGTAGCAAATTTAAAGTTTAACTTTTGCTGCCAAGTTGCACCGCCATCGGTCGTCTTAAATAGTCCAGACGAGGCGTGTCCTAATAATATCTCATTTTCATTTTCTGAATTTACATCTATACACTCAAACCTGCCAGCACCGTGAGCACTCCACTCACCTTTTCCAGCTAGGGGTTCCGGTGAACCAAATGGACCAATTGCCTGCCATATATCCGGCTGTATTGCTTGAGCAAATGAATTTGAATTTGGAATATTAGCTATAGTTGAAGTTGTTTTTTTTACTTTACAACTACCTGCTATCCACAAAGCGCATAAGATGAAAATTGCAAATCGGGTTTTCATGGCCCCTGTAGTTTACTTAAAGTTAGCGGCTACCACTAATTCTTTGGTACCACCGCTATAGTCATAAAAGCCTTTACCAGATTTTGCGCCTAAATCGCCGGCAGTCACCATATTTACGAGTAATGGACATGGTGCGTACTTCGTATTACCCAATCCATCATACAATACATTCATTATGGCAAGGCAAACATCAAGACCAATAAAATCAGCAAGGTGCAAAGGTCCCATAGGATGTGCCATACCTAATTTCATCACTGTATCGATCTCTTCAACACCTGCCACACCTTCATGTAAGGTGATAATTGCTTCATTTATCATTGGCATTAATATTCTGTTAGCAACAAATCCTGGGTAATCATTTACCAAGGTAGGTGTTTTACCTATTTGCTTGCTTAGTGTCATTATACTTTCAGTAACCTCTTTGCTAGTTTTATAGCCATTAATTACTTCTACAAGCTTCATTACAGGTACAGGATTCATAAAATGCATGCCAATCACTTTATCAGGCCTGCCTGTCGCTGCTGCAATTTTTGTAATGCTAATAGAAGAAGTATTGGAAGCTAGTATGCAATTGGCAGGAGCTGATGCATCAATGTCCTTAAACAATTGCAATTTGATGTTCACATTTTCGGTTGCAGCTTCCACTACTAGATCAGAATTTGCAACACCATTTTTTAAATCTGTAGTAGTTGAAATATTGGCCAATGTGGCTGCCTTTTGCTCTTCATTAATTGAGCCTTTAGTTACTTGTCTATCTAGATTAGAGCCTATTTTGGCAATTGCTTTTTGCAAGGCTGCATCGTTAATATCAATTAAGTTTACCGTATAACCATTCATTGCAAACACGTGTGCAATGCCATTTCCCATTGTCCCACAACCAATCACAGAGATATTTTTCATTATTTTTTTTTAAAATTATTGCGCAAAAATAGACAATTAGTTAACCTAAAAAATATTTTTCATACTTTTTTTCAATTACAAATATTGAAAATGATAAATCTGGTGTGAAGAATTATCCCTTGCTTCTAAACTTTTATTCCGAGCGACTCCATTACATTGAAAACAACGCCTTCGGTTTTTAGAAAAGCTTTGGCTGCCATTCCTTTTGCAGAGTTAGAGTTGCCTCTTAGCATCATTACTTCATCTATAAAC